>USDD01000031.1 GCA_900553265.1 uncultured Eubacteriales bacterium | reverse complement strand
GCATCTGACGAAAAATCCATTCGCCGGCCAACCGCCTCATTTGTGCGGTGTTACCCAAGAAACGGGGGAGACGATCATTCGATACGACAACATCTGCCCGGCGATCTTCCGGGAGCGCCTGAACCGCTTTGTGGCGCGGGTGGAGCTGGACGGGCGCGAGGAGCGCGTGCACGTGCGCAACACCGGACGCTGCGCCGAGCTGCTGGTTCCGGGCAATCGCGTATGGCTGACCGGGAGCGGCAATCCCGCGCGCGAGACGCGGTTCGATCTGGTGGCCGTGGAGAAGCGGACGCCCGAGGGACCGCGGCTGGTGAACATGGATTCCCTCGCGCCCAACAGGGCGGCGGGGGAATGGCTGGCCGCCGGCGGGCTTGGACATTGGACGAACCTGCGTGCAGAAGCGACCATCGGCGATTCGCGCTTCGACTTCGCGGCCGAGGAAAAAGGCCGCCGCGTGGTGGCGGAGGTCAAGGGCTGCACGCTGGAGGAGGGCGGCGTGGCGCGCTTCCCCGACGCGCCGACGCTGCGCGGACTCAAGCATGTGCGCGGCCTTCAGGCGCTGGCCGAGGGCGGCGCGCGGTGCGTGCTGCTGGTGGTGATTCAGATGAAGGGCGTTTCGCTCTTCCGGCCCAACTGGCAGACCCAGCCGGAATTCGGACAGGCGCTTCTGAACGCCCGGGCCGCGGGCGTGGAAATCGTCGCCATGGACTGCGAAACCGCGCCCGGCATGGTGCGCATCGACCGGCCCGTGGAGGTGCGGCTGGAGCAATGACGGAAAGTCCGAAGCTCGGCGCTCCGCGAGTCTATTGACTTCTTCCTTCAGCCCGCCTATAATGAAGACGAAACGGAACTTTGCGGCGGAAAGCCGGCCGCCCATCGCCAGCCGAAGGGCATTCGAGCGCGGAAGAAAGTAAAGAGGAAGTGTGGATCGGATGAGAAATGTGATGATGGCAAGGGGCGCTCATACGGTGGTGTGCCGATGCGCAAATGTGCAGCCCGGAGAACAGGTGCTGATTGTGTCGGAGCCGTCCAGAATGAGCATTGCGGAGTGCGTGGCGGAGGCGGTGTGCGCCGCTGGGGCGGAGCCCTGCATCGTCTCCATGGTGCCCAGAGACCGGGACGGCCAGGAGCCTCCGCGCCCCGTCGCCGAGGCCATGCGGGCGTCAGATGTGTTTTTCTGCATCGTGAGCCGATCCATTACCCATACCAGCGCGGTGAAAAACGCCACGGGCAATGGCGCCCGCGGACTGGTGCTGACTCAGTTTTCGGAGGACATGATGGTGCGCGGCGGCATCGAGGCGGATTTTCCCGCTATCGCGCCCGTCTGTCGCAGAATGGCCGGGGCGCTGGAGGGCGCCCGGCAGATTCGTTTGACCACGCCTATGGGGACGGATCTGACCTACAGCGCCGAGGGTCGGAGGGGCAACGCGCTGTACGGCGTTGTCGAAAAGGGCCAGTTTTCCACCGTTCCGACCATAGAGGCCAATGTCTCCCCACTGGAAGGCACGGCGAACGGCAGGATTGTGGCGGACGCGAGCGTCCCGTATCTCGGAATCGGCGTGCTGGAGGAGCCGGTGGTCTGCGAGGTGGAGAACGGCAGGATCGTCTCCATGGCGGGCGGCCGTCAGGCCATGGCGCTCAAGAGGGATCTGGATTCGAAAAACGACCCCAACGTCTACAATGTGGCGGAGATGGGAATCGGCCTCAATCCCCAGTGCCGGTTCTGCGGCTTTATGCTGGAGGACGAAGGGGTGCTCGGATCGGTGCACATCGGAATCGGAACGAGCATCACGCTGGGCGGCGCGGTCAGAGCGGCCTGCCACTACGATCTCATCATGACCGGTGCCACCGTCGTCGCCGACGGAAAGACTCTGCTCAGGGACGGCGCGGTCTGCGAATGGGATTGAGACTGAGCGAAGTTTTTTTCGCCGATTTCTTGACTGAAAATGAAATCTATGTTATAGTAAGACATGGGCTTTGACGGAGCCCATGAGCCATAATTGAGCATGTGCGCAGTGGGTCGTCGGCAAGCCGGCGGCTCTGTTTGTGTGAGGAGATATGGAAAACCGCAGCGACTTCCCCGAGTTCGTCCGGCGGGGAGCAACATCATAGAAGGAGTATTGAACACCATGAAAACCAACGTCGTCATCGTCGGTGCGGGCCCGGCGGGCATCTTTACCGCGCTGGAAATGATTCGCAAAGGCTGCGACAAGAAGATCGTCATCTGCGAAAAGGGCGCGGCCATCGAAAACCGCCGCTGCCCCAAGGCCAAGACGAAGAAGTGCGTCAACTGCAAGCCCTATTGCCACATCACCACCGGCTTCTCCGGAGCCGGCGCGTTTTCCGACGGCAAGCTGTCCCTGTCCTGCGAGGTGGGCGGCGACCTGCCGTCGCTCATCGGCGAGCAGCTGGCCCAGGACACCATTGAATACGCCGACTCGATCTATCTGGAGTTCGGCGCGGACACCCACGTGGAGGGCGTCGGCAACACAGAGGAGGTCAAACAGATTCGCGCCCGCGCCATTCAGGCGGGCCTGAAGCTGGTGGACTGCCCCATTCGCCATCTGGGCACCGAGAAGGCGCAGCAGATTTACTACGCCATCGAGCAGTATCTGCTGGAGCACGGCGTGGAGATTCTCTTCGGCTGCGAGTGCAGGGATCTGATTCTCGACGGCGACCTGTGCAAAGGCGTGCAGGTCATGCTCAACGGTCAGGAGACGGAAATCTACGCCGACCGCACGGTGGTGGCCACCGGCCGCCGCGGCGCGGACTGGCTGGAGCGCATCTGCGCCGAGCACAACGTGGCCCATCAGCCGGGCACCGTGGACATCGGCGTGCGCGTGGAGTGCCGCAACGAGATCATGGAGAAGGTCAACGAGGTGCTCTACGAGTCCAAGCTCATCGGCTATCCCAAGCCGTTCAAGAACAAAGTGCGCACCTTCTGTCAGAACCCCGGCGGCTTCGTCAGCCAGGAAAACTACGACAACAACCTCGCCGTGGTCAACGGACATTCGTATAAGGATCTCAAGTCCAACAACACGAACCTGTCCATTCTGTGCTCCCACAACTTCTCCGTGCCCTTCAATCAGCCCATCGCCTATGCGCAGAAGGTGGGCGAGCTGACGAACATGCTGGGCGCGGGTCACATTCTGGTGCAGCGCTTCGGCGACATTCTGGACGGCAAGCGCACCTGGGCCAAGGAGCTGGCTCAGTCCAACGTCCGTCCCACGCTGCCCGACGCGGTGGCGGGCGACATCACCGCCGCCATGCCCTATCGCGCCATGACCAATATCATCAACTTCATTCAGGCCATGGATCACGTGGTGCCGGGCTTCGCCTCCTACGAGACGCTGCTGTATTCGCCGGAGCTGAAGTTCTACTCCAACCGCGTGAAGATGGACGCCGATCTGACCACGTCCATTCGCGGCCTGCACTGTCTGGGAGATTCCAGCGGCTGGACCCGGGGCCTGATGATGGCCAGCGTCATGGGCGTGCTGATGGGAAGAAAAATTGCAGAAGAACCGTAATTTTTGCAGCCGGGACTGGAAATTGCAGGACGATTGCGGTATAATGGGAACGGTGAATCCATACAGGGAGGTTGAAACCCATGATTGACATGAGCAAGTGGCAGGAGATTGCCAAGCAGAACATTCACAATCGCCCGGCGACCCAGGGCCGTCTGGCGGGCAAGATCGCCATCGTCACCGGCGCGGCGCAGGGCTTCGGCAAGGGCATTGCCGAGGAGCTGTACGCTCAGGGCGCGATCGTCGGCATCGCCGACATGAATCTGCCCGGCGCGGAAGCGGTCGCAAAGGAGCTGGGCGAGTACGCCTTCGCCATCGAAGTGAACGTCACCAGCGAGGAGAGCGTCGCGAAGATGGTGCAGACCACCGTGGAAAAGTGGGGTGGACTGGATCTGCTGGTCAGCAACGCCGGCGTGGCCAAGGCGGGCAACCTGATGGAGCTGGAGCAGAAGACCTTCGACTTCGTCACCAGCATCAACTACACGGGCTATTTCCTCTGCGCCAAGTACGCCGCGGCCATCATGGAGGCCGAGCACGAGGCTGATCGCGAGATGTACTTCGACATCGTGACCGTCAACTCCAAGTCCGGCCTTGAGGGCAGCAAGAACAACTACGCCTATGCCGGCTCCAAGTTCGGCGGCATCGGCCTGACCCAGTCCTTCGCGCTGGAGCTGTGCCCCTACAACATCAAGGTCAACGCCATCTGCCCCGGCAACTATCTGGACGGCCCGCTGTGGTCGGATCCCGAGCGCGGCCTGTTCGTGCAGTATCTGAAGGCGGGTAAGGTGCCCGGCGCCAAGACCGTCGAGGACGTGCGCAGGTACTACATGGCCAAGGTTCCCATGAACCGCGGCTGCTTCCCGTCGGATGTGGCCAAGGCCATCTTCTACGCTGTGGAGCAGAAGTACGAGACCGGCCAGGCGATCCCCGTCACCGGCGGCCAGGTCATGCTCAACTGATTGCGTTTCCGGGAAAAGAAAACCGGCGGTTCCTTTGATGGAGCCGCCGGTTTTTATGCAGGTTCAGGATTCCGAGCCGTCCAGCCAATGGCAGAGCAGACGGCTCTCCGAGTCCTGCTGATCCCAGATCACCGCGGGAATGAAGCCGTTTTCGCGCAGACTCACCGTCTGGGTTCCGGCGATAATCACGTGGTCGAGCATGACCACGCCCAGCGCATGCAGCGCGCGAAGGGCGTCGAGGGTGCAGCGAACGTCGGCCTGGGAAGGACGCGGCGTTCCGCCGGGATGGTTGTGGCACAGCACGATGGCGTCCGCGCCGGCGGTGACCAGCGCCTGAAGCAGATGCCCGAGATAGAACGGCGTTTCGTCAATCGTACCCTTCTGCAAAAGGAGGCATTCGATCAGCCGTCCGGAGGAATCCAGACACAGCAGATAGAACTGCTCGATGGGAATGCCGATGTACAGCGATTTCAGATACTGCGCCGCTGTTGGCAGCGTCGTCAGCTTCGGATGTTCGCCGTAGTTCATCCGAAGGCAATAGCGCGTCAGCGACGGAATCAGCGCCAGCAGCTGCGCGTTGCTTTCGGCAAGGCCCTCCTTGCGCAGCTCGTGCACGTTGGCCTCGACAATGCCCGAGGGCGACAGAAAGCGAGCCTCCAGCCGGCGAAGCTGGTCGGGATCGTATTTGTCCTTCTCCAGAAACTCCAAAATACCGCCGATGGCCTTCAGGCAGCGCCGACGGGATTTGTCGGAGATGCTCATGCGCCCAGTGCGCCCGCCTCTCTCAGCGCGCTCAGCAGCGGCTCGACTTCCTCAATGCGGCGGCCGATGTACCAGCCGTCCATCTCCTCGTCAAAGACCAGCTCCGCCGCGCCTTCAATCCACAGACCGTCCTTCTGCAGGGTCAGATCCATCGAAATCGGAGGCTCCAGATCGTACAGATCCAGCACGTATTCCTTCTCGGAAAGGGCTTCGCAGTCCTCGCATTTGGCCAGAAACGCTTCAAGCGCTTTCAGCTGTCCGGCGTTCAGCGAAATCTTCATCGAAAACTCTCCTTTTTGCAGTGGCTGATGATATTTTAATGGATGCTTTTTCCGAAAACAAGCGGCTAGCGGAGCAAAACGAAAAAATCCTGCTCATTCACCGCGGAGCATGTCCTGCATGAAGCTGTGCAAAAGGCTGTTGGTGGCCAGCATGCTGCCGCCGCGCAGACAGTCGTCGCCCTCGCGCCATCCGCCGACGCGTCCGCCGGCCTCCTGCAGGATGACCGCGCCCGCAGCCACGTCGTAGTACTTCAGCCCCAGCTCGAAGAAAATCTCGGAGCGGCCGCAGGCCAGACAGCACAGGGCATAGGCCGCCGAGCCGTAGCGGCGAATGTCGCTGACGCGGGCGAGAATGTCGGGCAGCAGCTTCACCGTGCGCTCGAAGTTCTTCGGCACGCGGTGGCCGTAGCCCAGATGCACCAGCGCGTGCTTCGGGTCGGCGATGTCCGAAACGTGAATCGGCGCGCCGTTGAGCGTCGCGCCCTGACCGCGCACGGCGAGAAACATCTCGTCCGTGTCCGGCGCGTAGACGCAGCCGATCGCCAGCTCGCCGTTCTGCTCGTAGGCGATGGACACGGTGTAGCCGTGGTGGCCGCGCATGAAGCTCTGCGTGCCGTCGATGGGATCGACGATCCAGCGGCCGCGGACGTTTTCCTCGCCGCCGCCCTCCTCGCCGAAGAAGCCGTCCTCGGGGAACTGGCTCAGCAGCGTTTCGCGCAGCAGCTTTTCACTGCGCTCGTCCATCTCGGTGACGAAATCGTTGGCGGCCTTTTCGCGAATCTGCAACCGGCCGTGATGGCGGAGCATCTCGCCGGCCTGACGCGCGGCGCGCTCCGCGGCCTGCGCGCGAGCCTGAAGCGACATAAAATCCCATCTCCCTTTCGTTTGCGGGTTGCGAAACCCGGAAAAAAATGCTACAATAGATGAACCAATAGAGAATTGGAGAAACCTATTTTATACGAACATTATAGCACGGATTCGGTCGGGATGGTGTTGAATTTATGAAAATGATTTCCTGGAACGTCAACGGCCTGCGGGCGATCGTCAAGAAGGACTTTTATCGGGACATTGCCGCGCTGGACGCGGATGTGATCTGCCTGCAGGAGACCAAGCTGCAAAAGGGTCAGGGCGATATCGGCATTCCCGGCTACGAGGGCGTGTACTGCTTTGCGGATAAAAAGGGCTATTCCGGCACGGCGGTGTTCTCCCGGGCGCCCGTGCGCTCGGTGACGACGGGCATCGGCGTGGACGAGCACGACCACGAGGGGCGCGTCATCACCTGCGAGTTCGACGATTTCTATCTCGTCTGCTGCTACACGCCCAATTCCCAGAAGGAGCTGGCGCGCATCGAGTACCGCATGCGCTGGGAGGACGCGTTCCGGGCGTATCTGGTGGAATTGGACAAGGTCAAGCCGGTGATCCTCTGCGGCGATCTGAACGTCGCCCACGAGGAGATCGACCTGAAGAACCCCAAGACCAATCACATGAGCGCGGGTTTTTCCGATCAGGAGCGCGGCAAGTTCTCCGAGCTGCTGGCGGCGGGCTTTGTGGACAGCTTCCGATACTTCTATCCCGACGCGACGGGCGCGTACAGCTGGTGGAGCTACATCGGCGCGGCGCGCAGCCGGAACGCGGGATGGCGCATCGACTATTTCGTCGTCTCCAAGCGGCTGTGCGGGCGAATGGCGGACGCGAAGATCCATTCGGAGATCATGGGCAGCGACCACTGCCCGGTGGAGCTGACGATCCGCGACGAGGACGTTTGAACGCCGAAAATGTATCTTTTGAAGCCGCGGCCTTGCATAGCGGCGGCGAAGCGGATAAAATAGAATGCAGGTGATGTAGAATGAAGAAAAAACGGATTCCGTCGGCGATTCCCATCTATCTGGCGGCGCTGGTCTGGCTGGTGGTCGGCCTGTTCGCGCCGCGGCTGCTGCTGAGGCTGGGCACGCTGCTGGCCACGGCGGCGCTGTCCTTCTCGGCGTATCTTCTGGGCACTATGGCGTTCAAGGGCAAGACCGTGGAGGTGCGTGCCAAGGCCGACACCGGCAACGCCGAGGTCGACCGGCAGATCGAGGAGGGCCGCGCGTCGCTGGAGCGTCTGGCGGCGCTTCAGAAGAGCCTTGTACAGACGCCCTGCGCCCAACCGCTGGAGCGCATGCTCCGCTCGGGAGACGCGATTCTCAACGCGCTGGAGGAGGATTCCTCCCGCTTTTCCGTGGTGCGCCGGTTCATGAACTACTATCTGCCCACGGTGGAGAAGATCGTGACCGACTACGCGAGGCTGGTGGAGTCGCCGGTGCACGGGGAGAACATCCGCTCGGCGATGGCCAGCGTGGAGGGCAGCATCGGCGGCGTGGCCGACGCGTTCGACAGGCAGCTGGACGCGCTGTACCGCGACAAGTCCTTCGACATGGACGCGGAGCTTACGGCGCTGGAGACTATTCTCGCCGGCGAGGGGCTGGCGAAGGGCTCCGATTTTACGGACAAAGACGACGATTCGCAGAAGATACAGCTCGGAATGTAATTAAAGGAGGAAATCCCAATGGCGGACGAAATCAAGCTCACTCTGAATCCCTTCGGCGAGGAAAACGCTCAGGCAGCTGCGGCGGCTCAGGAAGCGCCCAGGGAGGAAACCCAGGAAGAAGCCGTGGAGAAGAAGGTTCAGGCCGATGCGCTGAGCATGCAGAACTTCTCGGACGAGGAGAAGAAGATGATCGACGACTTCTCCAAACAGATCAACATTCTCGATACCAATATGGTGTTTTCCTACGGCGCGGGCGCGCAGCAGAACATCTCTCAGTTCTCGGATTCGGCGCTGAAGAACGTGCAGACCAAGGATCTGGATCAGGTGGGCAACATGATTTCCTCGCTGGTGGTGGAGCTGCGCGGCTTCGACGCGGACGAGGAGAGCAAGGGCCTGTTCGGCTTCATGAAGAAGCAGAGCAAGAGCGTGGCGCTGATGAAGGCGCGCTACGACAAGGCCGAGGTCAACGTCAACAAGATCTGCGACGGCCTCGAGCAGCATCAGATTCAGCTTCTGAAGGACATCGCCATGCTGGATAAGCTCTACGACCAGAACCTGATGTACTTCAAGGAGCTGTCCATGTACATCGCCGCCGGCAAGAAGCGGCTGGAGGACTTCCGGGCGACGGAGCTGAAGGAGGCCTACGCCAAGGCCGAGAAGTCCGGCCTGCCCGAGGATGCGCAGGCGGCCAAGGACTTAAGCGACAAGGCCGACCGCTTCGAGAAGAAGCTCTACGATCTGGAGCTTACGCGCAACATTTCCATCCAGATGGCGCCGCAGATTCGCCTGATTCAGTCCAGCAATCAGCTCATGGCCGAGAAGATTCAGACCTCGCTGGTCAACACCATTCCGCTGTGGAAGAGCCAGATGGTGCTGGCGCTGGGCATTGCCCACACCCAGGAGGCCATGGAGGCTCAGCGCTCGGTGAACGATCTGACCAACGAGCTGCTCAAAAAGAACGCCCAGAAGCTGCACATGGCCACCGTGGAATCCGCCAAGGAGGCCGAGCGCGGCATCGTGGACATCGAGACGCTCAAGCAGACGAACAAGATGCTCATCGACACCATGGACGAGGTGCTGACCATCCAGCAGCAGGGCCGCGAGAAGCGCCGCAGCGCCGAGGCCGAGCTGGCCACCATCGAAAACGAGCTGCGCGAAAAGATGCTGGAAACCCGCCGCTGAATCCCAAAGGAGTAAGACATGAACGTTCTTTATAACCGCCGCCTTGCCTGCGCGGCGCTGGCCGTGTGCGTGCTGCTGAGCGTGTTCGGCCTCGGCGGCGCGGAGCTGGCGCGCACCCGGAAGAACGCGCTGCGCGTGTTTGACGAGGGAATCGACACGTCCTTCGCCGTGCGCATGAGCGTGGACGCGTATCTGGAAAACTGCGCCGGGTACGCCCGGACGATGGCTGAGGAGCTGAAGCTCCACACGGACGACGAGGCCGACGCCGACGAGGCGCTGGCGCTGGCCGATTCCATCGGCGACGGCGCGAACCTGCGCGCGCGGCACGAGAATTTCGAGGCGCTCAACGACGTGGTGGAGTCGATGTACACCGCTTATCACGCCGCCGAGCCCGACGCGGATCGGCAGAGCGACTTCGATCGCGCCTATACGAACTATCAGAGCGAGGTCGCCAAGATCGGCTATGACGAATACAACCCCATGGCGCGGAAGTACAATGTGCTCTCGGGCGATTTTCCCGCGCGAATGATCGCCGGGCTGTTCGGGCTGGATCGGCTGGAGACCTTCTGAGATCTCCGGAAATGAGAAAGGAAAGAAAATGAAGAAAGTCGCAAGGAGCCTCGCGCTGGCGCTGCTGGCCGCCGTGCTCTGCATGAGCTGCGGTCTGGCCGAGGTGGTGCAGCCGACGGACGATTTCTGGTACTACGACGGCGCGGACGTGTTGTCCGAGCGCACGGAGGGCGAAATCCTCTTCGCCAACCAGCGCCTGTACGACGCGTGCGGCGCGGAGATCGTCGTGGTGACCGTGAATACCACCGGCAAGCTGAGCACCCGGGACTATGCCTACACGCTGTCCAATGACTGGGAGATTGGCAAGAGCACCGGTCTGGGCATGCTGCTGCTCATGGCCGTGGACGACGACGATTACTACGCCATGACCGGCACCAAGCTGGAGAATTATATCAGTGCCGACAAGGTGGTCGAGCTTCTGGACAAAAATCTGGAATCGGATTTTGCGAAGCAGCGCTACGACACCGGCGCGCGCAAGTTCTTTGAGGCCGCGTTCGAGTCGGTGACGGACGCGCTGAACGTGGATGTGTCCGTGCAGGATGGCATTGCCGACTACGAGTCCTACGTGTCGCAGAACGCGACCGCCGAGATTACGCCGACCCGAACCGGAAACGGCGCGCAGGGCGCGGCGATGGATTACGACCGCTCGCATGACGACGAAGGAAGCTCGCTGGTGATGTGGATCATCGTGCTGATTGTCATCGTCGCCCTGTTCGGCGGCGGCCGGCGGCGCTATCGCAGAAGATACGGCAGCGACGGCAGATGGTTCCGATGGATGATCGGTTCGCACATCATCCACGACATGACCCGGCCGCGCCCGCCCCGCGATCCCTTCGGCCCCGGCCCGCGCCTGCCCCGCCCTGACGGCCCCTTTGGCTCCGGCCCGCGTCCGCCCCGCGGCGGCGGATCAGGCTTTGGCGGACGGCCGAGTTCCGGCGGCTTTGGCGGCGCCGGCCGCAGCAGCTTCGGCGGATCGAGCCGCGGCGGCTTTGGCGGCGCATCCCGCCCGTCGGGCGGCGGCTTTAGAGGGCCGAGCACCCGCGGCGGCGGCGCCGGTCGCGGCGGCCGCAGATAAGACCATGGACAGCGGAGAGCGCTTCGGCGGCTCTCCGCTTTTTCATGCGCAAATGCGTTTGCGAGGTGCAGCGCGCGGGCGGCAGGGGTTTTCCTCATCGCACGGCAGCCGGATGGATTTGCGAGAGCCGCATCGGCGCGTGGGGGAGCATACTGACCCAAACGCGCGGTTTTTAACCCAAAAATACAGATTTTTTCGCCATACGACGTTTTTTTTCGGAAAATTGATTTCCATCCATGCAGAAGTGTGGTATAATGAAGCTAACGCCGAGGGAGGGGAATTGCCTCCTTCGCACGTCCAACGCGCATGCGTAAAAATCAGAGGAGGACAATCACATGTTGAATAAGGCTGTACGTATGTACGGGCAGAATGATCTGCGCCTCGATACCTTTGAGCTTCCGGAGATCAAGGACGATGAAATTCTCGTCAAGGTCATCTCGGACTCCATCTGCATGTCCAGCTACAAGGCTGCGCTTCAGGGCTCCAACCACAAGCGCGTCCCCGACAATATCAGCGAGCATCCCGCCATCATCGGCCACGAGTTCTGCGGCCTGATCGAGAAGGTCGGCGCGAAGTGGGCCGACAAGTTCACCGTGGGCGAGAAGTTCACCATCCAGCCCGCCATCTCCTACAAGGGCACGCTCATGACCCCTGGCTATGCCTTCGAGTACTGCGGCGGCGATTCTCAGCATGCCATCCTGCTGCCCGAGATCATGGAGCAGGACTGCCTGCTGGACTACAAGGCCAAGGAGTTCTTCTATGGCTCTCTGTCCGAGCCGCTGAGCTGCATCATCGGCACCTTCCACGCCCAGTATCACACCAAGCCCGGCTGCTATGTCCATGAGATGGGCATCCGCGAGGGCGGCAACATGGCGATTCTGGCCGGCGCGGGCCCCATGGGTCTGGGCGCCATCGACTACGCCATCCACTGCGACCGCAAGCCCGGCCTGCTGGTCGTGACCGACATCGACCAGGCCCGCCTGGATCGCGCGGCTTCCATCTACACGGTGGACGAAGCTGCGAAGAACGGCGTGAAGCTGGTCTACGCCAACACCCGCGAGAACGCGGTGGAGACGCTGATGGGCCTGACCGACGGCAAGGGCTACGACGATGTGCTCGTGTTCGCGCCCGTTCCCGCCGTCATCGAGCAGGGCGACGCGATTCTGGCCTTTGACGGCTGCCTGAACTTCTTCGCCGGCCCGACCAACCCCGCGCTGTCCGCCAACTTCAACTTCTACAACGTGCATTACGCGGCGCATCACCTCGTGGGCACCTCCGGCGGCAACACCGACGACATGCGCGAGGCGCTGCACATGATCGCCGAGGGCCGTCTGAATCCCGCGGGCATGATCACCCATGTGGGCGGCCTGAACGCCGTCGTCGAGACCACGCTGAACCTGCCCAAGATTCCGGGCGGCAAGAAGCTGATCTACCCCAACATCCACATGGAGCTGACCGCTATCGACGATTTCGCCAAGAAGGGCGAGACCGATCCCATGTTCAAGAAGCTGGCCGAAATCTGCGCGGCCAACAACAACCTCTGGTGCGGCGAGGCCGAGGAATACCTGCTGGCCAACGCTCCCGCCATCTGATTGACGCAAAAACGAGCCGCCGTTCGGGAAGAGATTCCCGGACGGCGGCCTTTTCCATGGAAAAACCGGGCTGCGAAGCGGCAGCCCGGCGGAAAGAAGTTACGCCTTTTTTCGATCCGGCAGCAGCGCCAGCACCGAAGCGGAGAACATCAGCGCGCAGCCCAGCAGCTCGCGGCCGGACAGGGTTTCGCCCAGCACGATCCATCCGCCGAAGGCGGCGAAGACCGATTCCAGACACATAATCAGCGAAGCCAGCGTGGGCTCGGTGGTGCGCTGGCCGATGATCTGGAAGGTGTAGCCCAGCGCGCCGGAGAACACCGCGGCGTAGACGATGCTCGTCCAGCAGGCGAGAATGCCGTCCAGCTGGGGCGTTTCCGTCAGAAAGGTGACGATTCCCGAGATCACTGCCGCCGTGCCGAACTGGATGGTGCTCAGCTTGATGGAGTTCAGGTCGGAGCCGCAGCGGTCGATGAGCAGAATGTGAATGGAGAACACCAGCGCGCAGCCGAGGGTGAACGCGTCGCCGATGCACAGCGA
Organism: uncultured Eubacteriales bacterium; assembly: GCA_900553265.1. GTDB lineage: Bacteria > Bacillota > Clostridia > Christensenellales > Aristaeellaceae > Faecivicinus. The sequence goes on along the minus strand of USDD01000031.1, from coordinate 13,708 downwards.
AGCGTCGCCCCGGAAGCACAGGAAGTAGAGCCCCAACAGCGAAACCAGCACGCCCAGCCAGACCTTTCCGCCGATGCGCTTGCCCAGAAACACGCCGAGGATGGGCACGAGCACGATGTACAGCGCCGTGATAAAGCCGGATTTGGCGGTGGTGGTGGTCATCAGACCCACCTGCTGGAGGCTGGTCGCCAGCACGAGGAAGGCTCCGCAGAAAGCGCCGACGACCCAATGTCGGCGATTGGAGGCCGTGGTCTGCGTCGATTCCGGGCTGAGCTTGAGCAGCAAAGGGCGCAGAATCAGCAGCGTCAGGCAGGTGATGGTCGAGCGCAGCCAGACGAAGGTGTTGGGGCCGATGTAGCGGCCCGCCGTGCTCTGGGCGGAAAACGCCATGCCCCAGAAAAACGCGCACAGAAACAGAAAAATCGGCCCTTTGAGCTTTGCTTTCATTTGAATCATCCTTTATAACCTATATATGAGGGAATTTATATCCGAGTATAGGCGCTTTTCCGCTTTAGCGCAACAGAATGGAATTGATTTTATGTTAAATTTGAGAAATGCTGAAATTTTTTCCAAAAACCTATTGACAAGGCGGAAAAATCGAATATAATAGTCAAAGAAAGTCAAAGAACGATATTGGAGACTTTCGGGGAGGAATTCCATGAACGCTGAAAAATATACGCAGAAATCTCTGGAGGCCGTGCGCGAGGCGCAGGAGCTTGTCATCCGGAATCAGAATATGCAAATCGATCAGCAGCACCTGCTCTACGCGCTGCTGACCCAGGAAGGCGGGCTCATCGCGCAGCTGCTCAAGAAGCTGCACATCGACGTCAACCGCATGACCAACGCCTGCAACCACGAGATCCAGCGGATCCCGAAGGTGACGGGCCCCGGCCGGGAGGCGGACAAGGTGTACATCTCCCAGTCCGTGGACGCGGCGCTGGTGGAGGCCGAAAATCAGGCTCAGTACATGAAGGACGAGTTCGTCTCGGTGGAGCACATCATGCTGGCGCTGCTGGAGAAGCCCAACGGCGCGGTGAAGGGCGTGTTCACACAGTTCGGCCTGACCAAGGAAAATTTCCTTGCCGAGCTGCAGAAGGTGCGCGGCAACACCCGCGTGACCAGCGACAACCCGGAAGAGACCTACGACGCGCTGAAGAAGTTCGGTCAGGATCTGACCGAGATGGCCCGCGCGCAGAAGCTCGATCCGGTCATCGGCCGAGACAACGAGATTCGAAACGTCATCCGCATCCTGTCGCGCAAATCCAAGAACAACCCGGTGCTCATCGGCGAGCCGGGCGTCGGCAAGACGGCTATCGCCGAGGGACTGGCCCAGCGAATCGTGCGCGGCGACGTGCCGTCCACACTGAAGGATCGTCAGCTGTTCGCGCTGGACATGGGCGCGCTGATCGCCGGCGCGAAGTTCCGCGGCGAGTTCGAGGAGCGGCTGAAGTCCGTTCTGGCTGAGGTCAAGAAGAGCGAGGGCAAGATCATACTGTTCATCGACGAGCTGCACACCATTGTCGGCGCGGGCAAGACCGAGGGCAGCATGGACGCGGGCAACCTGCTCAAGCCCATGCTGGCGCGCGGCGAGCTGCACTGCATCGGCGCGACGACCATCGACGAATACCGCAAGTACGTGGAGAAGGATCCGGCGCTGGAGCGTCGTTTCCAGCCGGTACAGGTGGACGAGCCGACGGTGGAGGACACCATCTCCATCCTGCGCGGCCTGAAGGAGCGCTACGAGGTGTTTCACGGCGTGAAGATCTCGGATCAGGCGCTGGTCAGCGCGGCGAAGCTGTCCAACCGCTACATCACCGACCGCTTCCTGCCCGACAAGGCCATCGACCTGGTGGACGAGGCCTGCGCCATGATCCGCACCGAGATCGACTCCATGCCTCAGGAAATGGACGACATTTCCCGGGAAATCATGCAGCGCGAAATCGAAGAGGCTGCGCTGGCCAAGGAGGACGACGATTTCTCCCGCAACCAGCTGGAGCACGTGCAAAGCGAGCTGAAGGAGCTGCGCGAGAAGTTCGCCGTCATGAAGGACAAGTGGGAGACGGAGAAGAAGTCCATCGTCCGCGTCCAGAAGCTGCGCGAGGAGATCGAGCAGACCAACGCCGACATTGAGCGCGCGCAGCGCGAATATGATCTGAACCGCGCCGCCGAGCTGCAGTACGGCACGCTGCCCAAGCTCAAGGCCGAACTGGCCGACGAAGAAAAGCACATCGAGGAGGAAAAGGGCTCCGACAGCCTGCTCCGCGACCGCGTGACCGAGGAGGAAATCGCGCGAATCGTCTCCCGCTGGACGGGCATTCCTGTGACCAAGCTGGTGGAGGGCGAGCGCGAGAAGCTGCTGCGTCTGGAGGACATCCTCCACGAGCGCGTGATCGGTCAGGATGAGGCCGTCACCAAGGTCTCCGAGGCCATTCTGCGCTCCCGCGCGGGCATTCAGGATCCCAACCGGCCCATCGGCTCGTTCCTGTTCCTCGGCCCCACGGGCGTCGGCAAGACCGAGCTGGCCAAGGCGTTGGCGCAGGCGCTGTTTGACGACGAGAAGAACCTGATCCGCATCGACATGACCGAGTACATGGAGAAGCACAGCGTGTCCCGTCTGGTCGGAGCGCCTCCGGGATATGTGGGCTATGAAGAGGGCGGCCAGCTGACCGAGGCCGTGCGCCGCAAGCCTTACAGCGTCGTGCTGTTCGACGAGGTGGAGAAGGCGCATCCCGACGTGTTCAACATCCTGCTGCAGGTGCTGGACGACGGCCGGATCACCGATTCTCAGGGCCGGACGGTGGACTTCAAGAATACCATCATCATTCTGACCTCGAACCTCGGCTCCAGCCTGATTCAGCAGGGCATCGACGAAAACGGCCATTTGCTGCCCGAGACGCGCAGCCAGGTGGAGAGCCTGCTCAAGACGCAGTTCAAGCCCGAGTTCCTGAACCGTCTGGATGAGACCATCGTCTACACGCCGCTGACCCGCGACCAGATCGTGAAGATCATGCATCTGATGATCGCCGACCTGACCCGCAGAATGGCCGAGCGCCGTCTGACGGTGCAGCTCACGCCCGAGGTGGAGAAGTACATCGTGGACAACGGCTACGACTCGGCCTATGGCGCGCGTCCGCTGAAGCGGTTTATCCAGCGCGCGCTGGAGACGCCCATCGCCAAGCTGCTCATCCGCGAGCCGGTTCCGGACGGAAGCGTGCTGCGCGCGACGCTGGAGGGCGACGAGATCGTTGTCCACGTCGGAGAGGCACTTTTGGATAAATAAATGTCGCGAACGGACATGCTCTGCGAAGAGTATGTCCGTTCGCTATTTTCCGGAGGAGGACAATGAGCAGGTTGCATGTGGCCGTTCGCGGATGTTATCTGATGAATAACGCAGACATAAAGAAATAACGAATAAATATATTTATATTTCTGTTATGAATCGTGTTGAACATGTAAATTAACACAGACGTGCGCCGAAATTGCTTGACTATTTCCGAGGAAGAAGGTATATTTCATTTACAGGGTTCTTGCAAAGTGTTTGCAGAAAGAATATTTCCCGAACGGAGAGGTCAGCAAAAATGAGAAGAATCAGCGGGGAGACCGGGCGGCATCGCACGGGGATTCCCTACATGAATCAGGAGATGAACACGATCCTCAGCGAGGTCGAACGGGAGACCAACGACTATTCCCTGATGCAGAGCATCTATTTCGGCCCCACGGCGCTGACGCACATCAAGCGCCTGATTGAGATGGGCGGATCCATCATCACGGATACGACGCTGGTGGCGAACGACATCGACACGTCGCTGCTGGGACACAACGGCGCGAAGGTGCTGTGCTTCATCGACGACCCGCAGGTGGTTCAGCTGGCGGAGCAGCGCCGCGTGACTCGCGCCGAGGTGGCGGTGGATTATGGCCTGGCCGTGCCCGGCCCGAAGCTGATGGTCGTGGGCAGCGCGCCCGCCGCCATCAACCGTATGATTATCCGCCGTCAGCACGAGCCCATGAGCGACGTGTGCGTGCTGGCCGCGTCTGCGGGCTTCGCCAGCGCGGTACAGATCAAGGAGCGTTTGATGGACAGCGACCTGACCTCCATCGTCGTGCGCGGAAAGAAGGGCGGCATTCCCGCGACAATCTCCATTGTCAACGCCATTCTGCGCGAAATTGCGAAAAACGACCAGACGGTTCCCGTGGTGTGAGCTTCAAATTCAAAAGAAAATATCCATAAAAAGAAAGAGACGGCAAAAATCCGTCTCTTTCTGCTTCTCTCACGGGGCGCTCTGCTTGGGCAGCGTTCCCGTAAAGCGGGTCTGCGATTCGTCGGACTGGACGTCGATATGGCCGCCGAATTCGCGCATCAGCTCGGAGACGATGCTCAGGCCCGAGCCGTGGCCGTCGGCCTTGGTGGTGAAGCCCATCTGGAAGATGGAGCCCAGATGCTTCGGCGGGATGGGCGGGCCGTCGTTGCTGACGCAGAAGGTGAACGCGCCCGGCGTTTCGCCCAAAGCAACGCGGATGGAATGCTCCGACGGACTGCCGGTTTCCAGAATCGCGTCCCGGGCGTTGTCGATGAGATTGCTCAGCACCCGGCACAGCTCCCAGCCCGGCATGGGCGAATCGTTCCAGGGGGACGAGATGTCCGTCTCGAAGGCGATGCCGTGTTCCTCGCAGTCGGCGTGCTTGGCCGCCAGCAGGGCGTTCACGGCGGGAATGGAGGTCTTCAGAACGCTGCTCACGCGCAGAATATCGCCGTAGATGCGCTCGATGTACTGCATGGCCTCGCCGTATTCCTGCATCTCCGTCAGACTGAAGACCACCTGAAGATGGTTCATGAAGTCGTGGCGCTGGCAGCGCAGCGTGGCGTTCAGATCCTCCAGCTGGCGATAGGCCTCCTCCAGCATGTCCGACTGCTCGGCGATCTTTTCCGCGTTTTTCGCGTCGCGAATGTCCAGCGCCGCGCCCCAGCAGATGATGGCCAGACAAATGCCCAGCAGAGTCAGCTCCGCGCTGCGGGAGAGAAAGGTGATTCCGTTGAGCAGGACATAGAGAAAGACGCCGAGCATCGCGCCGATCTGCACGGCATTGATGGCGATGGCGAAGCGCGTGGCTTTCTGGACGTTCATTCTGCTTCGTAGGCGTCGGCTCATGGCGTGGATTCCTCAAAAAAGGGGAGAGGGTCAACCTCTCCCCGGTCGGAGACGAATGTTAATCCAGCTGAGAGGTGCAGTGCGGGCAGCGCGTCGCGTCGTCGGCGATTTCGCTCTTGCAGTAGGGGCACAGGCGGGGCTTCTTCTCCGGCTCGGCCGGCTTGGCCGGCTTCAGAGCGTGCAGGCTGTTGATGCCCTTGACCAGAAAGAAGATGCACAGCGCGGTGATGAAGAAGTTCACCACCGTCTGGATGAACGAGCCCACGGCGATGGTCGGGGCGTTTTCGCCGTCGGACAGGCGGATGACCAGCGCGGAGAAGTCGACGCTGCCGGTCAGAAACGCGATAATCGGCGTGATGAGGTCGTTGACGATGCTGGTGACGATTCCGGTGAACGCGGAACCGATGACGACGCCGACCGCCAGATCGATGACATTGCCGCGGAAGGCAAACTCCTTGAACTCGTGCAGCAGCTTTTTCATGGCGCATTTCTCCCTTGCAAATGAATGGTAAAGCATGACATATCCTATTATAGCATGGATGAAGGCGAAAATCCAGAGCCGGAGGCGCGTTTTTTTCCGGCATAAATACCGGAAGAAAGAGGATTGATCGCGTCTATCAAAAGAAAGAAAAACTGTTCTTGCTCAGAAGAAGCATTCGTGTTATACTCAAAACAATGCAGCAAGCATGGGGGGAAGAACGATGAAGCAAAGTATGGCGAAAATACTCAATGAAAATCGCGGCGCGCTGGACGTGACTGCGGCGGCCGCGCGCATCTCCACGCAGGAGGGCACCGCGCGGGAGATTTATGCTCGCAGCGGCGATCGGGAAAAGGATCTGAAGCTGGTCGGAAAGGTGCTGTCCTCGGGCCATCAGTCGGTGGTGGAGCATCAGACCTTCTCCATCGCCTTCAACGACGTGTCGGTGCTGGCGGAGCAGTTTATCATCGAATTCCGTCTGGCCTCCTTCACGGTCAAGTCCCGCCGGTATGTGGACTTTTCCAAAGCGGGCTATGTGGCGGACGACGGTCTGAGCGGCGAGGCGGCGCGGCTGTACGCCGGGCGCGCCGAAGCGCTCTTCGGCGATTACGAGCGGCTGCTGGCGCTGGGCGTGCCCAAGGAGGACGCGCGCTTCCTGCTGCCCTACTGCCTGCGCAGCAATTTCTTTGCGACGATGAACGCGCGCGAGCTGGTGCGGATGATTCAGGCCATGCGCTTTGGCCGCGGCGCGCGCTTTGCCGAGCTGCGCGGCCTGGGCGAGCAGCTTTCCGCACAGCTGGACGCGCTCTATCCCGGAGTGTTTTCCTTTGGGCCGATGGACGAGGCCGTCGCGCCGACGGCGCAGCCGCTGATCTTCGCCAAGGGCGAACCGGCGAAGGGTGGCGCGGAGCTGCTGGCCGCGCCCGGCGCGGCGGAGAAGCTGCTGGCGGCGGCGATGGATTTCTCGGGCCGCTGGCCGCAGGGATACTCGGCTCAGAGCGTGCGGGCGCTGATCCGCGACCCGCGCCCGCGGGAGCTGGAGGTTCTGAACTATACGTTCCGCGTTTCCGACGTCTCACTGGCCTGCGTGACTCACTTCACGCGCCATCGCATGCAGTCGCTGATGGTGCCGGACGTGATCCGCGCGCTGATCAACGGAAGGTACGTGCTGCCCGAGAGCGTGGCCGCGTCCACGGAGGCGAAGGCCATCTACTGCGAAGCCTTTGCGGCCCAGGCCGACGCGGCCAACCGTCTGGCGGCGCTGGGCGTGCCGGCGGCGACGCTGAGCTATCTGGCCATGAGCGGCCACGTGCTTGATCTGATGCTGACCATGAACGCCCGGGAACTGCTGCTGTTCTCCAGACTGCGCACCTGCACCCGCGCCCAGTGGGAAATCCGCGGCGTGGCGCGGCAGATGGTCGCGGCGCTGAGCCGCACGTCGCCGGAGATCTTCGGCGGCTACGGCCCCAGCTGCGCCGTGATGGGCCGATGCCCCGAGGGACGGATGAGCTGCGGCCATCCCGTGTCCGTGGAAAACGGCGTGTGGAAGGAAAGATAATAAGATAAAAGACCAGATTACCGCCCGCGAGGCAGTCGCGGAAATGCCGATTGCGGTTTCTGAGCTTGCAAACCCGGAGGAGGAGCAGCTTGCGAGGCTGGAGAACGACTATCTGCGTCAGATCGGCGAACCGATTCTGACGGAGGAGAAGCGAAGGGCGCTGACTGAGGCGATTCGCGCGGGAAGGATTACCTTCTTCATTGCGCGGCGCGGCGCTCATGCAGTGGGCATGTGCAGCGTGGCGAGGTGCTTTTCCACCTTCGCCTGCTCCGACGTGGGCGTGTTCGAGGATTTCTACGTCGAACCGGAGCTTCGCGGCAGGGGAGTCGCCCGGATGCTGGCACAGGCGGCGCAGGAATGGTGCCGGGCGAACGGCGTCGCCAGTCTGACCGTCTGCAGTGCGCCCTGCGATGCGGAGATGTATCAGGCGCTCGGCTTTGGGAACACATTCGCCTTTCTTAGTTAACAGACAAAACGCGGCGCAGCCCGGGCAGGTTGTGCCGCGTTTTCATATGCAGATTCAGAAAAAGTCCGCGAAGGCCGGTTCAGAGTTCCTCCTCCAAAACCGCCTCCACGGCGGCGGAGACCGCGTCCCAGGAAAAGCCGCGGCGGGCCAGCGCCTGGGAGAGCTTTCCGCGGCATTCCCGGACGGGTAGATTCTCGTAGCGGCGCAGCAGCTTGCGCGCGGCCTGAATCGCGGCGGCGCGCTGCTGGTCGTCGTCGAAGCTCTCCAGAGCCTCGGCAGCGTCCTCGTCGGAGACACCCTTGGCGCGCAGCTTGCGCTTCATGGCGTACAGGCCCACGGGCTTGGTCAGCTGCGTCTCGGCCAGACGCGCGGCGAGCCGCTGGTCGTCGATGAGTCCGTTTTCCTTCAGCCGTTCCACCACGGCCTCAGCCACGGGCGCGACGAAGCCCTTCATGCGCAGACCGCGGTTGATTTCGCTGGCCGTGCGTGCGCTGGCGTCCAGCGAGGTCAGCGCGGATTCGTAGGCGTCGGCAAACTGGAGGGAGGCCACGCGGTTTACGTATTCCTCTGGGTCGATCTCGTCGCCCTCCTCCAGCGGCAGCTTCGCAAAATGGCATTTGCGGATGCGCAGCGACGGCGCGTCGTCGAAGGCGACGCGCATGCAGCCCTGAACGGGCTTGAGCTCGGTGACGGTACTCATGTCGAAAAACCTCCATAGATAAGTAAATCAGTCTTTGATCGCCCGGCGCATGCTTCGCCGCACGCGGTTGATGTGACGCTCGAAGTCGCCGCTGCGGATCAGCTCGGCCAGCACGTACTGCTCAAAGCTCGGCACGCAGCAGGAGTAGAACCCGAGCTTTTCCCGAAAGGGCGCAGTGAGCTGCCGGGGAAGCACCATGTAACCGATGCGCATGGACGGCGAAACGGTTCGGGAAAAGGTGTTCAGGTAGATCACGTTGTCCTGCTCGGAGAGGGCGAAGAGCGTCTCCATGGGCTGGGACGAGACGGAGAACTCAGAGCCGTAGTCGGACTCAATGAGAAACCGCCCGACCCGGCGCGCCCAGCGGATGTACTCGTGGCGCTTGGAGGCCGACGCGGTAACGCCGCTGGGGAAGCTCCGATAGGGCGTGGTGTGCAGCACGTCCGCCTTTGAGGACGAGAGGGCGGCGCTGTCGATGCCGTCCCCGGCCAGCGGCAGATGCTCGCAGACCGCGCCGGCGGCGCGATAGATCTGCTCGAGCTTCTCGTAAGACGGCGTTTCGATGGCGTACACCCGGCCGCGGCCCAGCAGATCGACGATCATTCGGTAGAGATATTCCGCGCCGGAGCCGACGACGATCTGATCCATTTCCACGCGAATGCCGCGGTTGCGGGCGAGGTATTGCTGAATGGCCCGGCGCAGCTCCGTGCATCCGGGATTGGGCGATTTCTGCAGCAGCACCTCCGGGTTTTCCGTGAGTACCCGGCGCATGGTTCGGCTCAGGATGGAGATGGAGAAGCTGGGGTAGTCGGGCGCGGGCAGCTTTGGATTGGGCTGCGCCGGGCGCTTTTCGTCGGCGGCGTGGGCGGCGAAGCCGTCCGCAGGCTGGAAGACGACGAAGTAGCCGCTGCGCTCCCGGGATTCGGCGTAGCCCTCCTCGCAGAGCAGCGCGTAGGCGTGCTCGACGGTGATGGTGCTGACGCCCGTCTCGTCGGCCAGCAGGCGCTTGGAGGGGAGCCTTTCGCCATGAGCGAACGTCCCGCGCACCACGTCGTCCCGCAGCTGACGATAGAGCTGAAGGTAAACCGGGCGATCTTCCTTGCTGAGCGTGTATTTCATCTGACTATATAATATGCTCCGATTCTGATTATTTCATATCACCAGAATCTATTGTATAATAGCTTCGTCAGGAAAGCAAGGGGGAATTTTCAAATGCAGACGAAAAATAAATCGGGCAATCGGATTGTGCGGCTGTGCATCGCGGCCATGTTCATGGCGCTGAATGTGGTTATGAGCTCCTTCAGCGTGTCGGTTCCGGGCGGACATCTCTACATGAACGACGTGATTATCTGCACGGCGGCCATCCTGCTGGATCCCTTTGAAGCCTTCGCGGTGGGCGGCATTGGCGCGTTTCTGGGCGATCTGTTCTTCTATCCCACGCCCATGTTCGTGTCGCTGGCGACCCATGGTCTGCAGGCGGTGGTTATCTCGCTGTTTGCCCATCGCGTGTGGAAAAAGCATCCGGCGCTGGCCTCCGGCGTGGGCGTGACCATCGGCGCGATCATCATGGTCGTGGGCTATTCGCTGGGCCGCGCGTTCATTTACAGCACTCCGGAATACGCCATGCTCAAGCTGCCGTATCAGATTTTGCAGGCGGCGGTGGGCGCGGTGGTCGGCATGCTGCTGTGCTGGAAGTGCGGACTGCGCAGACTGTACAATGAGCGGATTCTGAAAATGCAATAATAATATAGTAGAAAACGAAGGGGAGCGTCCGATGGGCGCTCTTTTTCGCATTTTAAATGCGTAAAAAGATGGTAAATACTGGAACGATGAGGAGAAAACTGCGGTCTAATCTATGGAGGGATGTGTATGCACATGCTGCGCAAATGCCTTTTGCTTTTTGCGGCGTTTTTCAAGATTGGGCTGTTTACCTTTGGCGGCGGCTACGCCATGCTGTCCATGATTCTGTCCGAGCTGTGCGAGCGGCGCGGCTGGATCTCCGAGGCGGAGCTGATGGACGTGGCTGCCGTGGCCGAGTCCACGCCCGGGCCCATCGCCGTCAATTCCGCGACCTACATCGGCTACAAACAGGCGGGCTTTTTCGGCGCGCTGGCGGCGACGCTGGGCGTGGTGCTGCCGTCCTTCGGGATCATCTATCTGATTTCGCTGGGAATCGAGCAGTTCATGGAGATTCGCGCCGTGCAGAGCGCGTTCAAAGGCGTTCAGGTCGCCGTGGCGATTCTGATTCTGCGCGCGTCGGTGAAGCTGATCGCGAAGCTGCCGGGCAGCTTTGCCGCGCGCGCGGCGCTGATCGTCTCCACTGCGCTGGCGCTGCTCATCAGCTTCGATGTGCTGCCAATCTCGACGCTCTGGCTCATTCTGGGCGGCGCGGTGTTCGGGCTGGCGGCCATGGGCGGAAAGGGGGAGAAGGAGGATGCTTGAGCTGTTTTTCACCTTCTTCCGCATCGGGCTGTTCACCTTTGGCGGCGGCTACGCAATGATTCCGCTGCTGCGGCAGGAGGTCGTGGCCCATGGCTGGATGGACGGGGAGACGCTGATTCGATACATCGCCATCTGCGAATCCACGCCCGGGCCCATCGCCGTGAACATGGCCACGTTCATCGGCTCCAGCCAGTACGGTCTTGCGGGCGCGGCGGTGGCGACGCTGGGCGTGGTGCTGCCGTCCTTCGCCGTGATTCTGGCCATTGCCGCGGCATTGAAGCAGTTTCGCAGCAATCGATATGTCGGCGCGGCCCTGAGCGGCGTTCATCCGGCGGTGGCGGGGATGATACTGGCCACGGGCGTGTGCGTTGCGCTGGAGTGCATGTGGCCCAAGGCGGGCTTCGACGTGCGCAGCGCCGTGATATTTGCCCTCCTGCTGGGAATCACGGTGCTCTGGAAGCGCGTCGTCCATAAGGATTTTTCGCCGATTCTGCTGATTCTCCTGTCGGCGGCGCTGGGCGTTGTGCTCTTTGGAGTTTGAAGAGATGTTGCGAAAATATTGTGAAATGTTTGCGAGGACTTGCCAATATATGACGGCTATGGTATAATGATTAGGCAAGCCGAAGGCTTGGCCGGGTCGGCGGAGCGCCGCAGGCGGTTCGTCGACAATCATGGTATAATGATTATGTAGCTTTACGCATATGCGCTCGCGCGCGCAAGCGCGAGCCGGAGGGGAACTTCATGTCAACTACAGGCGCGCGTCGCCTGTCAAGGGGAGGAAAAGATGAACAAGGTCTATCGTAGTCTGTCGTTACTGCTGTGCATGCTGCTGACGTGCGCCTTTGCGCTGGGCGACGTCTCCATGGCGCTGGCAGAGGATCAGAGCGCGGATGAACTGGTCACCGTGCTGGAGCAGGCGGCCGAGGAACCGGGGGCCGCTGCGACGCAGGAGCCGGAAGCGGCGCCGACGGCGGAACCGAAGGCAACCGCAGCGACGGAGCCGGAAATTGCTCCGACGCAGGCGGCCGCGGTGGAAGCGACGGCAGAGCCGGTTCACGAGCTTGGGGGCGACGATGAACCGCAGCAGACCGTGCAGACAGCCGCGCCGGTTGAGCCGGAGACGCAGAATCCCATTTCCTATACGGAAAATGCGGCGCAGTCTCCGACCTTCGCCTTCGGCTATGCGCAGCTGCTGGGCGATGCGGCGCTGTACACCGAGTACAGCTCGCTGACGGATTCGCCGGCGACGCTGGCGAAGGATGGCGTGGTTCTGGCCGTGGAGCGCCGCAGCGACGGCGGTCTCGACCGACTGAAGGTCGTCTTTACATACGAAAAGACTCCGGTGTTTGGCTGGGTCGACGCGACGCTTCTGCGCCCCATGGCGACGGAGGAGGTCCTGACGTTCCAGTCGGCGCTGACGGAGCCGCTTCTTTACAACGACGATGTGAATTATCCGCTGTCCGAGCCGGCGCTGGAGCTGGCGGAGACGCCGACCGCGCCCGCCGAGGAGCAGCCGGTGCAGACCGACGCGCCTGCCGAGGAGCAGCCGGTGCAGACTGATGCGCCCGCCGAGGAGAAGGCGACGATGTCACTGAGCATGCAGAGCGTGACCCTCGCGGTGGGCGAGACCTGCGCGCTGTCGCCGGAATTTTCCGACGGTGTGGCCCGCGAGGTCGTCTATCTGCTGGATTCGTCCGGTGTGGTGAGCGTCGACGCGGCGGGAACGCTGACGGCGCTGAGCGCGGGAACAACGGCGGTGACGGTGAAGTGCGCCGACCTCGGTCAGACGCTGACGGTTGAAGTTACGGTATCGGAGCCTGTGCAGACGGAAGCTCCCGCACAGACGGAAGCTCCTGCACAGACGGAAGCTCCCGCGGAGACGGAGACTCCTGCACAGACGGAGACTCCCGCACAGACGGAAGCTCCCGCAGAGACGGAAGCTCCCGCGGAGACGGAAGCTCCTGCCGAAACGGTCGTGCCTTCGCAGAATCCGAACGGCGATCCGACGGAGATGCCCGTGCCCGACGATCAGCCCATCGACGGCGGCGAGCCGACTGAGCAGCCTGTCGAGAATGCTTCGATGATGCAGTTTGCCATCGGCCAGCAGAACGGCGTGGTTCTCAACATCGAAATCGAGCCGACGGAGCTGATGCTGGCCGTTGGTCACAAGGAACAGATCAAGGCAAAAATCCCTGAGGGCGTGGAGGCTTCCGTGACCTATGCCTCCAGCAATACGAATGTTGCGACGGTCAGCGCTGACGGTGTTGTGACCGCGGTCGGCGTGGGCGAATGCGAGATCACCGCGACGGCGGGCGTTTCCCAGGCTTCGATGAAGCTGACGGTCTATGTCCCCGACTTTGAGCTGAGCGCGGAGACGCTCAAGCTGCTGGTCTCTCAGACCTATACGCTGACCTATAAGGCGAACCGAGACGGCCTGTCCTTCGAGGGCAGTCAGTTTACCACCTCGGACGCGAACGTCGCGACGGTCAATGAAAAGGGCCTGATTACCGCGGTGGGTTCCGGCACGGCGACCATTTCGCTGATGCTGGCCACCGGCGAAACCCAGACCTGCACGGTCAACGTTCCGCTGCAGCCGGATCGCATCGTGTTCGACGCTGGAACCATCAACGTCATCAAGGGCCGCGTGGTTCAGATGCCGGTTTCCTTTGCGCGCGCGGACGGTCAGGCGTGCGAGGTGCTGTACAGTCTCTCCACGAGCAATAAGAAGTACGTGGCGGTAAACGGAACGCAGATCAAGGGCATGCGCGCCGGATCGGCCACGATTACGGTGCAGACGAAAAACGGACTGTCCGCGCGTGTCAAGGTGACGGTTTGGGAAAAGCCGACGAAGGCGATTCTGGATAAGTCCTCTGTCAGCATCGGCGAGGGCATGACGGACAATATCCGTGCCCGCATC
>USDD01000030.1 GCA_900553265.1 uncultured Eubacteriales bacterium | reverse complement strand
CGTCGGCAGCGTCAGATGTGTATAAGAGACAGTTCTGATGGCGCGGAGCGACGGCGGGTTCAAGCGACCTTCGGATTCTGCGCAGGCACAGGCGACGCGCGTCTGCATGGAAAACCTCGACGTTCTGCTGTCGGACATCGCTCGGAACGATTTCACGCGCACGGAGCAGATTTCGAATGATGGAAGAAGCCTCTCCGTCCAATCCGTCGAATGCAGCGAGGATACCGGGAAGCCGGTGTTTGTCGATTATCTCTGCGATGCCAGGCCCTTCGGACTGGACACAGCCTTTTGGGGATTTTATTATTCCGCAGACGACGACATGACCCGCATCTGGTGCGCCGGGGAGCCGCTGGTTCCCGTTAATAACGGCTACGCCTGCGAGGAATGGTATTACACCGAGCCAATCACGGATCACTTTTTCTACTACGAGGCGTACTACTACTGACGCGCCAGACGGGAGGTCAACGGCTTTGCGTATCACTCAGCTGCAGCTGAAGGATTTTCGAAATTATGAGGAATGCGCGCTTGAGCCCTGCGAGGGCGTGACGGTGCTGCTGGGCGACAATGGACAGGGCAAGACGAACGTGCTGGAGGCGGTGTATCTGACCTGCACCGGGCGCTCCCACCGCACGCGGCAGGATCGGGATCTGATTCGCTGGGGCGCGGAGTTCGCCGATGTGCAGATCCATTCGCTGCGCCGCGACGGCACTCACGAGGTGGAAATTCAGCTGCCCGCGGCGGGTCGGAGGCACATTCTCGTCGCCGGACAGGAGGTCTCGCGCTCGGGCGAGCTGCTGGGCCATGTGACGGGCGTGCTGTTTTCGCCCGAAGACCTGCGCACGGTCAAGGACGGCCCGGCGGAGCGGCGGCGCTTTGTGGACATGGCGCTGGCGCAGCTGCGCCCGGCGTATTATTACGCCATGCAGCGCTACAACCGGGCGCTGAAGCAGCGCAACGAGCTGTTGCGCGCGGCGGCGGCCCGTCCGTCGCTGATGGCCACGCTGGATTCATGGGACGAGCAGCTGGCCGCGTCGGGCGCGGAGCTGATGCGCCATCGGCGCGAGTACGTGACGCGGCTTTCGGAGACGGCGGGGGAGACCCATCGGGACATCGCCGGCGACCGGGAGCGGCTGAGCATTCAGTACCGGCCCAGCGTCGACGGCGGCGACGCGCAGGCGTGCATGGACGCGCTGTTCGCGGCACGGGAGAACGACGCGCGGCGGCTGACCACGTCCGTCGGGCCGCATCGCGACGACGTGGCGCTGCTGGTGGACGGCCGGGACGTGCGCGCCTTCGGCTCTCAGGGCCAGCAGCGCACCGCCGCGCTGTCCATGCGCCTGGCGGAGCTGAAGGTCATGCGCGACGAGCTGGGGGAATGGCCGGTGCTGATGCTGGACGATGTGATGAGCGAGCTGGATCCCGGCCGCCGCCGCCGCCTGCTGGAGCATCTGAAGGGCGTGCAGACGCTGGTGACCTGCACCGATCCCGACGATCTGGCCGGAGCCGAGGCGGGCACGATCTACCGCGTCAGCGGCGCGAAAATCGAACGGGAGCTGTGAAAAAGCGACCGCCGGGGAGAAAAATCCCCGGCGGTCGCTTTGGCTTTAAGTCAGTTCCCTGAGATAGAAGCGATCCATGGTTCCGTGCTGCACCGACGGCGGGCGGTCGATGGAGCGATAGCCGCGCCGTTCGTACAGACGAATGGCCGCGTCCAGAATCGAGTGGGTTTCGAGATAGAGCCGGCGATAGCCCGCCTGCCGGGCGCGATCCTCCACCGTCTCCATCAGCCGGCGGCCGAGGCCCTTTCCCTTGGCGGAGTCGGAGAGATAGAGCTTCTGCAGCTCGGCGCAGTCCTCGAACGCGGAGCATTCCGCATAGCCCGCGCCGCCGAGAACCTCGCCGCCGCATTCCGCGACGAAATAGGCGCGCTTTTCGGGAAGAACGGCGTAAAAGCGGCTCAGATGGGCAAGCTCCGGGTCGAAATAGGCCGTGCCGGGAATGTTCAGATGCTTCTTTTCGAGATTCTGCCGGATGATCTGCGCGAGGCGCGCGTCGTCCTCCGGCAGAATCGGGCGGATGCGATAGGCGCTGTCAACAGTCTTCTCCATGCGGGACAGTCCTCCTCTGAATGAAAAGAAGCCGTGAAAGCCGACCAGACGGCCTTCACGGCTCGGAAAAGCGGTTATTCCTCTTCGCCCGCGCTCTCCGCGGAAGCGTCGTTCTCCTCGGGAACGTCCAGCGGATCGTCGGGCTCGTCGTCCTCCTCGGCCTCGGCCCGGGCGACGCAGACGACCTTGCAGCCGTCCTCCACGCGCATCAGGCGCACGCCCTGGGTGTTGCGGCCCAAGGTGGAGATGTCGGCCACGGGCATGCGGATGAGCGTGCCGTCGTCGGTGATGAGCAGGATGTCCTCGTCCTCGTGAACCAGCAGCTGACAGGTCAGCGCGCCGGTCTTGGCGGTGAGGTTCATGGCCTTGATGCCCTTGCCGCCGCGGCTCTGCACGCGGTATTCGTCGATCTCCGTGCGCTTGCCGTAGCCGTTTTCGGTGATGGACAGCACCTTCATGTCCGGGAACACCGGGCACATGTCCACGACCTCGTCGCCGCCGTCCAGATCGATGGCCTTCACGCCCATGGCGTTGCGGCCGATGGGGCGCATGTCGCTCTCGGGGAAGCGGATGGCCATGCCGCTGCGGGTGCCCAGCAGCATCTCGTAGCTGCCGTCGGTGAGCGCCACGCCGATGAGCGCGTCGTCCTCGCGCAGCACGATGGCGATCAGACCCGCCTTGCGCAGGTTGGCGAACTCGCTCAGCTCGGTGCGCTTGATGATGCCCTGTTTGGTGGCCATGACCAGATAGTGGCCCTCGGTCTTCTCCTGCGGGATGGGCAGCATGGCCGTGACCTTCTCGCCCGGATCCAGCTGCAGCAGGTTGACGATGGCCGTGCCGCGGGCGGTGCGGCCTGCCTCGGGGATCTCGTAGCAGTTGAGCTGATAGACGCGGCCGCGGTTGGTGAAGAACATCAGCGGGTCGTGGGTGGACGTGACGTACATCTGCTCCACGAAGTCCTCCTCGCGGGTGGTCGCGCCCACCACGCCCTTGCCGCCGCGGCGCTGTGCGCGATAGGTGGTCTTGGGCAGACGCTTGACGTAGCCGAAGTGGGTCATGGTGACCACCATGTCCTCCTCGTCGATGAGGTCGAGCATGTCGATTTCGCCGTCCATGGCCGAGATCTCGGTCTTGCGCTCGTCGGCGTACTTGCGCTTGATCTCCAGAATTTCGTCCTTGATGATGCCCAGCAGCTTGCGCTCGTCGGCCAGAACCTCTTTGTAATAGGCGATCAGCTTCTGAAGCTCGGCGTACTCGGCCTCGATCTTGTCGCGTTCCAGGCCGGTCAGGCGCTGCAGACGCATGTCCAGAATGGCCTGCGCCTGACGCTCGGTCAGGCCGAAGCGGCTCATCAGGCCGTCGCGCGCGTCCTGCGCCGTGCGGCTTGCGCGAATCAGCGCGATGACCTCGTCGATGTTGTCCAGCGCGATCATCAGGCCTTCCAGAATGTGGCTGCGCGCCTCGGCCTTGTCCAGATCGTACTTCGTTCTGCGGCGGATGACGTCCTCCTGATGCTGGAGGTAGTGGAAGATGATCTGCTTGAGGGAGAGCACCTTCGGTTCGCCGTCCACCAGCGCCAGCATGATGGCGCCAAAGGTGTCCTGCAGCTGGGTGTGCTTGTACAGCGTGTTCAGCACGACGCTGGCATTGGTGTCGCGCTTGAGCTCGATGACGATGCGCATGCCCCTGCGGTCGGACTCGTCGCGGATGTCGGAGATGCCCTCGACGGTCTTGTCATGTACCATCTCGGCGATCTTCTCGATGAGCTTGGCCTTGTTGACCATGTAGGGGATTTCCGTCACCACGATGCGCTGACGGTTGTTGGGCATCTCCTCGATCTCGCTCTTAGCGCGCACGACGATGCGTCCGCGGCCGGTGTGATAGGTGTCGTAGATGCCGCGGCGGCCGAGAATCACGCCGCCGGTGGGGAAGTCCGGGCCCTTGACGCACTGCATCAGGTCGTCCACGGTGCATTCCGGGTTGTCGATCATGCAGACCACGCCGTCGATGACCTCGCCCAGATTGTGGGGCGGGATGTTGGTGGCCATGCCCACGGCGATGCCCGACGAGCCGTTGACCAGCAGGTTCGGGAAGCGGGAGGGCATGACGGCCGGCTGCATCAGCGTTTCGTCAAAGTTGGGGTAGAAGTCGACGGTTTCCTTTTCCAGATCGCGCACCATTTCCATGGACAGCTTGGACAGGCGCGCTTCGGTATAACGCATGGCCGCCGCGCCGTCGCCGTCCACGGAGCCGAAGTTGCCCTGACCCTCCACCAGCGGATAATGGGTGGCAAAATCCTGAGCCAGACGCACCATCGCGTCGTAGACGGAGGAGTCGCCGTGGGGATGATATTTACCGAGCACATCGCCGACGATACGCGCGGACTTGCGGAAGGGCTTGTCCGGCGTGACGCCCAGCTCGGTCATGGAATAGAGAATTCTGCGGTGTACGGGCTTCAGGCCGTCGCGCACGTCGGGCAGCGCGCGGCTGACGATGACCGCCATCGCGTAGGAAATAAACGATTTTTTCAGCTCATCCTCGATGTTCAGCGGCATCAGATGGCCGACGTTCTTGTCATCAATCAAAGGAAGTCTCCTCCGTTTCGTCAAATATCGAGGTCGGCCACCAGCTTGGCGTTCTGCTCAATGAACTCCTTGCGCGGCTCCACCTTGTCGCCCATGAGCAGCGTGAACAGCTCGTCGGCGGCGATGGCGTCCTTCATCTCGACGCGGTACATGCTGCGCGTCTCGGGGTTCATGGTGGTGTCCCAGAGCTGCTGATAGCTCATTTCGCCCAGACCTTTGTAGCGCTGAATGTCGGGCTTCGCGTCGCGGCCCAGCTCGTCCAGCGTGCGCTGCAGCTCGTCGTCCGAATAGACGTATTTTTCAAACTTGCCGCGCGTGACCTTGTAAAGCGGCGGCTGGGCGGCGTAGACATAGCCATCCTCGATCAGCTGCGGCATGAAGCGATAGAAGAACGTCAGCAGCAGAATGCGGATGTGCGCGCCGTCCACGTCGGCATCGGTCATGCAGACGATGCGGTGGTAGCGCAGCTTGGCCGGGTCGAATTCCTTGCCGAAGCCCGCGCCGAAGGCGGTGATCATGGCCTTGATCTCGGCGTTGCCCAGCGCCTTGTCGATGCGCGTCTTTTCCACGTTCAGGATCTTGCCGCGCAGCGGCAGGATGGCCTGGAAGTGGCGGTCGCGGCCCTGCTTGGCGCTGCCGCCTGCGGAGTCGCCCTCGACGATGAAGATTTCGCACTTGCTGGGGTCGCGCTCGGAGCAGTCGGCCAGCTTGCCCGGCAGCGCCGCGGATTCCAGCGCCGTCTTGCGGCGGGTCAGGTCGCGGGCTTTGCGCGCGGCTTCGCGGGCACGGGCGGCGGACAGGCACTTGTCCAGCACCGCGCGCGCGTCGGCGGGATTTTCTTCGAAGTAGGTGGCCAGACGGTCGCTCACCATGCCGTCCACCAGCGGGCGAATCTCGGAATTGCCCAGCTTGGTCTTGGTCTGACCCTCGAACTGGGGCTCCACCAGCTTGACCGAAACCACGGCGGTCAGGCCCTCGCGCACGTCGTCGCCGGTGAGGTTCTGATCGGTGGGCTTCAGCGCGCCGGTCTTGCGGGCATAGTCGTTGACCACGCGGGTCAGCGCGTTGCGGAAGCCCGCCAGATGGGTGCCGCCCTCGGGCGTGAAGATGTTGTTGGCGAAGGAAAACACGTTTTCGGAGAAGCCGTCGTTCCACTGGAGCGCGACCTCCACCGTCGAGCCGTTCTTCACGCCTTCGATGGAGATGGGCGACTTGAACAGCGGCTCCTTGTTCTTGTTCAGATATTCCACGAAGGAGACGATGCCGCCCTCGTAGTGATAGGTGCGCTCGACGTGAGGCTCCACGCGCTCGTCGATCATGGTGATGCGGATGCCCTTGTTCAGGAACGCCATCTCGCGGAAGCGGGTCTTGAGCGTGTCGAAGCTGAAATCGCCGGTTTCGAAGATGCCCGGCTCGGGCGTTTCGCCGGTCTTGACGTCGGGCCAGAAGGTGATGGTGGTGCCCGTGCGGTCGGTGGCGCCCACGACCTTCAGGTCGTAGAGAATCTTGCCGCGCTCGTATTCCTGTTGGTAGATCTTGCCGTCCTGATAAACATTGACCTGCAGGTGCTTGGACAGGGCGTTGACCACCGACGCGCCCACGCCGTGCAGGCCGCCGGAGACCTTGTAGCCGCCGCCGCCGAATTTGCCGCCGGCGTGCAGCATGGTCAGGCAGACCTCCACCGCCGGGCGGCCGACCTTGGGATGGATGCCCACGGGGAAGCCGCGGCCGTTGTCCTCGACGGTGACGGAGCCGTCGGTGTGCAGCGTGACCACGATGTGGTCGCAGAAGCCCGCCAGCGCCTCGTCCACGGCGTTGTCGACGATTTCATAGACGAGATGATGCAGTCCGCGCTCATCCGTGGAGCCGATGTACATGCCCGGACGGCGGCGAACGGCCTCCAGACCCTCGAGGATCTGAATCTGACTTTCGTCATAGTGGTTTTCACGATTCTGCTGATTCATTATTCCAACCTCATCTGCGTTTTTCAGAGCAATGGGAACAAAATTCTTTCTATATTATTATACCACTTTTGGACACGTTTAGCCAGAGCATTTCACCCAGATAGAAAACTTTAACGCATTTGCAGAGCGCGGCTTCCGCATCGTGCCCGCCGGAACTCCGGCAAGGCGGAATCTGAAGAAAAATTTGGAAACAGGCGAAAAAAAGCATTGACAAATGCGGCACGCTGAGGTATAATAACAAATGTCGCTTGGGGTTATAGCTCAGTTGGTTAGAGCGTCACGTTGACATCGTGAAGGTCATAGGTTCGAGCCCTACTAACCCCACCAACTAAGTCCTCATGTTTTGTTACAAAGCATGAGGACTTCTTTTGCATTTATAGACTGGCAAAGTGTTCAGATCACGAACGAGCGATAACCATCATACAAGAGGATTGCCAAAAGTCCAAGTATCCTTGGTATTCTAATAGCATTGTAGTGGGAACTTCCAACAGTAATATAAAGTCTAATAATTATATGCGGGTTGTGTGCAACAAAATGAAACAACTTTTAGGTCTGCGGTAAAACATGGAGGTTAACATGAAGAGAAAGACGCAAATCGCAGTAGTACTTATCATGCTTATCCTTGAACCATGGATCGCTTCGCTAACTTATTGCGAAATACTGACTGCCAAGTTTAGTAACAGCGATTTAGTTACTGTATGTGAATCGAATGATATGATAGGTTCGATAGATACTTTAAAAGTGTTGGAGAAAAATCCGCGGTATCTGAAAGTGTATGTCAGAAATAAGCAGGGTGGGCATGTGATGTTATTAGAAAATAATAAAAATGCGTCTTACGAGCAGTGGAAAGTTAAAGATTGGTGGACAATATGGGCTAAACATGGAAGTGCTGATGGGTTTATATGGCCATATATTCGATAAAATTTGTCACGAATGTTGTCTCATTACAGCTAATGCTAATATGGGCGAACTGCATTAAAGTATAGTTTACGCTGTAGGGACATCGAAGCAGTAAGCAACATCTGCACACTCCGACAATTTGCACCCGCCATTGCACCCTGCAAGGCGCATCGTCCCCTGTATCATAGTTTACCAGATTAGTCATTCCAGCATTCGGTAAAACGTCGGATGCTTTTTTTCATCCCTGCGCACGCCGGGCAGGAAAATGTGCAAAGCGTGTCGAAAGAAAAAATGGACAGATTTCCAGAAATTTTCGGATTGAATTGGAAAGGATGAAACGAAAAATGGAGCTGAAAAAGAGGCTTTCGCAGGATCTGAAGGACTATCAGTCCATTCCGTTCTGGAGCTGGAACGACGCGCTGGAGGCGGACGAGCTGCGCCGCCAGATTCGCGAGATGAAAAAGGCCGGCATCGGCGGCTTCTTCATGCACGCCCGCGGCGGTCTGACCACCGAGTATCTGGGCGAAAAGTGGTTCGACGTGACCGGCGCGTGCATTGACGAAGCCCGCAAGCAGGGCATGGACGCGTGGTGCTACGACGAAAACGGCTGGCCCAGCGGCTTCGCCGGCATGAAGCTGCTGGAGGACGAGAACAACTGGGAGCATTACATCGTCTGCGAGACGAAGAAGGAATTCGACGAGAGCGCGCTGGCGGTCTATGCGCTCAATGGACAGAGGATCGAGCGCGTGCGCGCGGCGCTGGATGGCGAGCACGACTACATCACCCTCTACGAGAGGAAGAATTCCTCCGTCGTGGACATTCTGAATCCCGAAATCGTGCGCAAATTTATAGACGAGACTCATGAGAAGTACTACGCCCGCTTCGGCAGGGACTTCGGCAATCCCATGATGGGCTTCTTCACCGACGAGCCCCAGTTCTTCCGCTGGGACACCGCCTATACGCCGGTGATGCTGGAGGAATATCGCAGGCGCTACGGCGAGGATCTGCTGGACGAGCTGGGCGCGCTGTTCGTGGACTGCGAGCAGTCCGACCGTCTGCGCTTCCGCTACTGGACGGTGATGAATTTCCTCTACACCGAGAATTTTGCAAAGCAGATTTACGATTGGTGCACCGAGCACAACTGCCAGCTGACGGGTCACACCATCGAGGAGAGCAGCCTGTTCGGCCAGATGATGTGCTGCGCGGGCGTCATGCCGTTCTACAAGTACGAGCACAAGCCAGGCATGGACTGGCTGGGCCGCGACATCTCCACCGAGGCCTCGCCGCGCCAGGTTTCCTCTGTGGCGCAGCAGTACGGCAAGAAGCACGTGCTGACCGAGACCTTCGCCTGCGCGGGCTGGGACGTTACGCCCCGGGAGCTCAAGCGCATCGCCGAGTGGCAGTATGTCAACGGCGTGAACCAGATGTGCCAGCATCTGTATCCCTATTCCATCCGCGGCCAGCGCAAGCGCGACTATCCCGCGTTCTATTCCGAGCACAACACCTGGACGCAGCCCGAGGAGTTCAGGCATTTCAACGACTACTTCACGGCGCTGGGCTACATGCTCGCCGAGAGCACGGAGGTCGCCGATGTGGCGGTCATCCATCCCATCCATTCGGCCTATCTGACCTTCAAGCGCAACGAGCGCGACTGTGTGACCGAGCTGAACAGACGCTTTTTCGAGCTGATCGAGACGCTGGGCCGCGCCAACATCGGCCACCATTACATCGACGAGACGCTGCTGAAGGAGGACGGCCGCGTGGACGGCGACCGGCTGGTCATGGGTAGGTGCGCCTACAGCATCGTCGTCGTGCCCGAGATGGACAATCTGGACGCGAACACCGCCGCGCTGCTGAAGCAGTTCGTGGCCAACGGCGGCAAGCTCTACCTGCAGGGCGAAGCGCCCACGCTGGTGGACGGCGAGAAGGCCGATCTGTCCTTCCTGCGCGCCAATATCGCCTTTGACGACATGGTCAGCGACGAGTATTCCATCAACGCGCCGTCCACGGAGATTCGCTCCACCATGCGCCACGCGGACTTCGGCCGCTTCCTCTACGCGGTCAATCTCTCCAACGAGGCGACCTTCGCCGTGGAATATCGCTTTGCCGCCAAGGGCGCGAAGCGCTTCGATCTGGAGGCTCGCGAGGAAGCGCCGCTGAGCTTCCGCCGCGAGGGCGACGAAATCGTCGTGCCGCTGACCTTCGCGCCCGGCCAGTCCTACGTCATCCTGCTGGACGACGAGGCGCAGTCTGTCGCGCCGGCGGAGACGGGCGCTGTCCATTCCGTGACCGACGGCAAGGCGGAGATCGTCGCCGCCGACGAGAACACGCTGACCCTCGACTATGCGTCCATGTCCTTCGACGGCGTGGAGTACACCCGCCCGCTGCCCATCATGGCCGTGTCCGACCGCTTGCTGCGCGGCAAGACCAACCGCACCGTGTCCGTCAAGTACGCCTTCGAGATGGCCGAGCGCCCGGCGTCGCTGCGCGTGGAGTTCGAGGACATGAACGCCCGGAGCGTGCGCCTGAACGGCGAGGAGCTGGGCAAAACCGAGACCGGCAGCTTCGACCTGTCCTTCCGCACGGCGGACATCCTGGACAAGGCGGTCGTCGGCCATAACGAGCTGGTGTTCGAGATCGACTACACCCAGCCGCAGGAGGTCTACGACGTGTTCAACGGCGTGTACTACGAGCATTCCGACGGCACCGAGAGTCTCATCAACTGCCTGAGCTATCGCACGAACATCGAGTGCGTCTATCTCCGCGGCGACTTCGGCGTAAAGGCCGGCGCGTTCCGCGAGGGCGAGAAGCATACGCTCATAACCTCCGACGGCTTCGCCATCGTTCCGTCGAAGAAGAAGGTGCATATCGGCGCGCTGGCGCAGGAGGGCTATCCCTTCTTCGGCGGCAGGATGACCTTCCGCTTCCATGTGATCGCCGACGGAACCGAGACCATGCTGCGCCTGCCCGGCCGCTACGCCATCGCCAAGGTGCGCGTCAACGGCGGCGCGGAGAAGATGGTCATGTTTGACACGGCCTGCGACGTGTCCGGCCTTCTGAAGAAGGGCGACAACACCGTGGACGTGACGCTCTATTCCAGTTATCGCAACGTGTTCGGCCCCTTCCACTTCGCGAAGGATCCCGAGCCCTTCGGCGTTTCACCCGACCTGTTCTCCGGCTACGGCTGGTGGAAGGAAGACGGAACCTGCGAGCACTATACCGACGATTATGCCTTCGTCCGCTTTGGGCTGACTGGCCTCGAGCTGGCGTAAACGACGCACAGGCCCGTTCTTCGCATGGAGACGGGCCTGTTTTGAAAGGAGAATGAGGATGTTCGGAAGACCGAAGCTGCATTTTACGCCTCGGCACGGATGGATCAACGATCCCAATGGCCTAATTCAGACCCAAGAGGGCTTTCATCTCTTTGCCCAGCACAATCCGGACGACGTGGTCTGGGGGCCGATGCACTGGCTGCACGCCGTGAGCGACGACATGCTCCACTGGCGCGAGCTGGGAATCGCCCTCGCGCCCGACGCGCTGGGAACCATGTTCTCCGGCAGCGCGGTGCAGACCGGCGACGGCCGCATGGCGCTGATGTACACCGCTCACGGCGACCGTGAGCGTCAGTGCGTGGCTTTTTCGGACGATGGTCGGCATTTTGAGAAGTTCGACGGCAATCCCGTCATCGACAATCCCGGCATTCCGGATTTTCGCGATCCCAAGGTGTTCCCAAATCCCGTGTTGGGCGGATGGTCGGTGGTGGTCGCCGCGGGCGACCATGCGGATTTCTACCATTCGGAGAATCTGACGAAGTGGGAAAAGACCGGTGAATTCCGGCCGGAGCAGTGGCTGGGAGACATTTTCGAATGCACAGATTGCTTCAAACTGTCCTCTGACGACGGACATTCGAAATGGCTGCTCTCGGCGAGCATGATCTTCCGCGAGCCTGTTTCCCATTGCAGAATGGTCTGTGCCCTCGGCGAATTTGACGGCAAAACCTTCCGTATGACCGACTCCGAGCCGCATCTCGTTGAGACAGGTTACGACAGCTACGCCGGCGTGACGTTCTTCGGAACGCCGAAGCCCACGTTCATGAGCTGGCTTGGCGGTGCTTCCTGCTCACTGCCCACGCCGGGCTACTGCGGCTGCCTGTCGCTGCCCCGAACCATGTGGCTCGTTCATGCAAACGGCGGCTATGCGCCGGCGCAGCAGCCGGTTTTGCCGGAATATCAGGCGATTCCCGCAAAATCGGGCGCGGAAGCGCCCGGACGAACCTTCGTCGCCGAGCTGGAGAGCGACGGCCTGTTTGCGCTGACGCTGCATGGAGAGCACTCGGAGGACGCGCTGATCATTCGCCTGAACGGGAACAACGAGATCGAGACCGAGCGCTCCGCAAGCCCGCTGCTGGACGCGAACGGCGCGTACAACGCCGACGCCTTCCGCAGAACGCGCGTCGCCCGTCTGCGCGAGGGACGGCTGAAGCTCAAGGTCGTCGTGGACGAATGGATTGTCGAGGTGTACGCTGACGACGGACTCTACGCGCACGCGCTGCTGTTCTTCGCGAGGAACGGCGTGAAGAAAATGGAATGGACGGACGGCGCGTCCGTGTCTGTGGCCGCGCTTCAGTGAGGTGTAAAATTATAAAAACGCCTTTGCGTTCGGCAGCGAAATCTGGTATAATCCAGATGAGATTCTGACGAAGAGGAGCGACTCACAATGCAGGAATACGAAGTGCTGATCGAGACCATGACCGCCTGCGGCGGCGAAAAATACGCAAACAAGGAATTTGTGGACGTGGAGACGGACAGCCCGCGGTGCTATGTGGAGGAAAACGGCCGCTTTCCCATTCTGGACGAGCTGAAAAACGCTCAGGGCGACACGGTGATTCTGACCGGAGACGCGGCGGGCAACCGCATTCGCTACACATTTTCGTGAGCGGGGAGGAAAAAGGTATGGATCTTCGCGTTTCGGAGATGCTGGACATGCAGCGGGAGCTTCAGGAGCTGCATCGCGGCGACTGGGGCGGCGTCTATCCGAAAAAGGCGCGGGATCAGCTGCTCTGGGGAATCGGCGAAATCGGCGAGGTGATCGACGTCATCAAAAAGCGCGGCGACGACGAGATCATGAACAATCCCGAGACGCGCGCGCACTTCGTCGAGGAGCTGAGCGACGTCTGGATGTACCTCTGCGACGTGATGCTCTGCTATGGAATTTCGGCGGAGGAATACAGCGAGCTTCACGCGCGCAAGCATGCGCGAAACATGAAGCGCAACTACGTTGAGGAAAACCGGCACATGTTCGATAAGAACAAGTGAGATCGTCTCTGGAAAACGAGCGCGCCCGCTTCCGATGGAAGGAAGCGGGCGCATTTTGTATCAGCCAAGCTCAATTTTGTGCACGCGCGTGCCGTCGGCCTCTCGGCGAATGGACAGCGCGAAGGGGAAGCGGTTCAGCTGCGTGCACAGGCCGAAATCGGCGGTGGGGAAGGCGTCCTGCTGGGCGGGATCGAAGAATTTGCGCCCGGAGGTTTCGGCCAGACGCGCGATGCGCTGGGAAATATCCGGGTCTTCGCCGCGCAGCAGCGCCGCGAGGTATTCCGCGCAGAGCGTGTCCTCGTCGGTGGGTTCCTTTCCGGCCAGTCCCATGCACACCAGCGACACGAGCTTCGGGTCGCGTGAGCGGATGTATTCCGCCGTGGCGCGGGCGTTCACCAGCGCGCCGCCCACCAGCTCGTCGGCATGCACGGCGTTGGCCACGCCCTGAGTGCCGGCGCTGGTGGTGTGCACGACGGTGCGGCCGCGCAGATCGAACTGAGCAAGCCCTGACGGCGAATTGCCGCAGTCGAAGCCGGGAATGATGCGCCCGCCGCGTTCGCCCACCAGCAGCGCGCCCGGATGGCTTGTCCGCAGCGCGAGCGCCTCGTCCACGCCGCCCACGGGCAGAATTTCCCTCGCGCCCGCCGCCATGGCGTAGCACTCCACGGAAAAGGCGCGAAATACGTCGATGACCACCGTCAGGCCGCGGGCCTGCCGCGCGCCGTCAATCAGCTGAAGAATCTGAATATCCATTGTTTTGCTCCAAAACTCCTGTGTTTCCGTGCGTCAGTTCTCGATTTCCTTCGCGACGCGCTCCACGCCCTTGCCGACCAGCGCCATGGAATGGGGCGCGGTCAGGATTTCGCGCATCAGCGCGTTGGTTTCGTCGAAGCCGATGGCGTTCACGCGGTCGATGACCTCGGTTTCCGTGCGGGTGCTGTTCAGCAGCAGCAGACGGCGGCCGTTGGACTGCATCCGCGCGCTGGTGGACTCCAGACCGAGGATGTAGCTGGCCTTCAGCTGCTCGCGCGCCATGGTGAACTCGTCCCGGGTCATGCCCTCGTCGGCCAGCTTGCGCGCCTCCTCGAGCAGCAGACCGCTGACCTCCACCGCCGCGTCGGGATTGGTGGCCGCGTAGACGGACAGCATGCCCGCGTCGGTGTAGGCGTTGGGGTAGCTGTAGACCGTGTAGGCCGCGCCGCGTTCCTCGCGGATTTTCTGGAACAGCCGCGACGACATCGCGCCGCCGAACACGCTGTTGAACAGCGACAGCTCGTAGCTGCGGTCGTCGCCGATCTTCAGGCCAGGGAAGCCCATGCAGATGTGAATCTGCTCGATGTCCTTTTCCCTGGTCAGCACCGTGGGCGCGACGGCGTGGGTGACGCAGCCGCGCTTGGAAAAGCCGTCCGCTTCCCAGCCGCCCAGAAGATCCTCAGCCATGGACAGCACCCTGTCCCAGTCGTAATTGCCCGCCAGCGCCAGCACGGCGTTCTGCGGTCGGTACATGCGCGACCAATAGGACACAAGATCCTCCCGAGCGTAGCTGCTGACCTGCTCGGAATTGCCGAGGATGGGCCGCGCCACGGGCTGATCACCGTAATTGGCCAGCATCAGCAGCTCGTGCACCAGATCCTCCGGCTCGTCCATGGACATGGAGATTTCCTCCAGCACAACGCCCTTTTCCTTCTCCATTTCGGCGGAATCGAAGGTCGGCGCGGTCACGAGGTCGGCCAGCACGTC
Source organism: uncultured Eubacteriales bacterium (assembly GCA_900553265.1). Classification (GTDB taxonomy): domain Bacteria; phylum Bacillota; class Clostridia; order Christensenellales; family Aristaeellaceae; genus Faecivicinus. Next base: position 12,557 of record USDD01000030.1, on the reverse strand, counting down.
CATGGCCAGCGGCAGATGCTCATCCACAACCTTGGCGTAAAAGCAGGTGCACTCCTTGGCAGTGAAGGCGTTCAGCTGGCCGCCAACTGCGTCCATTTCCTCGGCGATTTTGCGCGCCGAGCGCTTTTTCGTGCCCTTGAACACCATGTGCTCCAGAAAATGGCTCAGCCCGGCCTCGGTGGGCACCTCAAACTGAGAGCCGGAGCCCAGCCACAGCCCCACTGACACGGAGCGGAAGTGGGGGATTTGCTCGCCGATGACCTTCAGGCCGTTGGAAAGCGTGATCTGATCAAAATTCATGTCGTTCTCCTTGTATGCAAAATGGACATACACAGTATGCCCATTTCGCTTCAGCCTTTATTCGAGCGCTCAGTCGCGGCGCGGGCCGTGACCGCCGCGGCGATCTCCGCCGCGTCCGCCGCGGTCGCCGTCGCGGCGCGGGGGACGGCGCACCGGCATGGATTCATCATCGTAGACAATGTCGTTGCGCACGAGGTTGATGCGGCCCTGCGCGTCGATCTCCGCCACGCGGCACTCCAGCGTATCGCCGATGTTGACCACGTCCTCGACCTTTTCCACGCGCTTGTTTTCCAGCTTGGAGATGTGGATCATGCCGTCCTTGCCGGGCGCATACTCCACGAACGCGCCGAAGGGCATGATGCGGACAACCTTGCCGGTGAACACGTCGCCGACTTCCAGTTCCTTGGCGATGCCTTCGATGATCTGACGGGCGCGCCTGGCCGCGTCGGCGTCCTCGGTGGCGATGAACACGCTGCCGTCGTCCTCGATGTCGATCTTCACGCCGGTTTCCTCGATGATCTTGTTGATGGTCTTGCCGCGGGGGCCGACAACCTCGCCGATCTTCTCGGGGTTGATCATGAAGTGGACGATCTTGGGCGCGTACCTGCTCAGTTCCGCGCGCGGGGCGGGCAGCACCTCGAGCATCTTGCCCAGGATGTGCATGCGGCCGTCGTAGGCCTGAGCCAGCGCCTGACGCAGGATGGCCTCGTCAATGCCCTTGATCTTGATGTCCATCTGGATGGCGGTGATGCCCTGAGAGGTTCCGGCGACCTTGAAGTCCATATCGCCCAGGAAGTCCTCGAGACCCTGGATGTCGGTCAGCACGGCGACCTTGCCGGTGTTTTCAACGTCCTTGATCAGGCCCATGGCGACGCCGGCCACGGGGCGCTTGATCGGCACGCCCGCGTCCATCAGCGCCAGCGTGGAGCCGCAGACGGAAGCCTGAGACGTGGAGCCGTTGGAGGACATGACCTCAGAGACGAGGCGCAGGCAGTAGGGGAACTCCTCCACCGACGGAATCATCGGCTCCAGAGCGCGCTCGGCCAGCGCGCCGTGGCCGATTTCGCGGCGGCCCGGGCTGCGCATGGGCTTGGCTTCGCCGGTGGAATAGCCGGGGAAGTTGTAGTGATGCATATAGCGCTTGCTGTCCTCGGTGCCGATGCCGTCGATGATCTGCTTTTCAGACATGGGCGCGAGGGTGGCTACGGTCATGACCTGAGTCTGGCCGCGGGTGAACACGCCGGAGCCATGGGGACGGGGCAGAACGCCGACCTCGCACCAGATGGGGCGAACCTCGGTGAGCTTGCGGCCGTCGGGACGCACGCCCTTGTCGATGATGTGGCGGCGCATGACTTCCTTCTGCACGGCGTACAGCGCGTCGCCGACTTCGACCTCGCGGCCTTCGAACTGCTCGGCGAAGTGCTCGGCGACCTCGGCCTTGACCTGCTCCTCACGGGCGTTGCGCTCGCTGCGTTCGAAGGTTTCGAACATCCATTCCACCTTGGGCAGCGCGTATTCGCGGACGGCGGCCTTCACGTCGTCGCCGGGCAGCTGCAGCGGGAACTCCTTCTTGGGCTTGCCGATTTCGGCGACGATGCCGCTGATGAAGGCGACGATCTTCTTGATTTCCTCATGGGCGAACAGGATGCCGCCGAGCATGACCTCCTCGGAGACTTCCTTCGCGCCGGCCTCGACCATCAGCACGGCCTCGGAGGTGCCGGCCACGGTGAGGTTCATCTGGGAAACGGCGCGCTGGAGCACGGTGGGGTTGACCACGTACTCGCCGTCCACATAGCCGATGTTGACCGCGCCGATGGGGCCGGCCCACGGAATTTCAGAGATGGCCAGCGCGGCAGACGCGCCGATCATCGCGGGGATGTCGGGGATATTATCCTGATCCACGCTCATGACGGTGGCGACCACGGCCACGTCGTGGCGCATTCCCTTGGGGAACAGCGGGCGCAGCGGGCGGTCGATCAGGCGGGAGGTCAGGATGGCCTTCTCGGCGGGACGGCCTTCTCGGCGGTTCCAGGATCCGGGAATGTGGCCCACGGAATACAGCTTTTCTTCAAAGTCCACGCTCAGGGGGAAGAAATCGATGCCCGGGCGCGGGGTATCGGCGACGGTGGCGTTGACCAGAACGCAGGTGTCGCCGTAGCGGACAAAGGTCGAGCCGCTGGCCTGCTCGGCGTACTTGCCGAATTCCAGCGTGAGCGGGCGGCCGCCCAGTTCCATCGTGTAGCTCTTGAACATGACGTGACCCTCCTTATGGGTTCTTTTCTATTATTAATATTCATTGAAACCGGATTGAAAGCGAGATTTCTGCGTACAGACGCACGCCTGCGGAACCGTTTTCCGCATCCTAGCGTCCGCACGCAGCGTTTGAACCGCTCTGCTCCGAAAAAGCGGCGCTCTCAGTAAAACGCCGTCGCCCGGTCTTGTCGTCCGGGCAACGGCAGGATTGACCGATCTGCTCCGGCGATTACTTGCGCAGGCCGAGCTTCGCGATCAGAGCACGGTAGGCTTCGATGTCGGTGCTCTTCAGATAGTCGAGCAGACCGCGGCGCTGACCAACCATCAGCAGCAGGCCGCGACGGGAGTGATGGTCCTTCTTATGCACCTTCAGATGATCGTTGAGGTGGTTGATGCGGGCGGTGAGCAGCGCGATCTGAACCTCGGGAGAGCCGGTGTCGCCTTCGTGACGGGCATAAGTTTCCATGATTTCCTGCTTGTTGATTTCCATGTTCGTTTTCCTCCTCTTTTCGTTTCTCCGTGCGCCAAGTGAGCCGTCGGAGTCATCGGCAGACTGAGCATACGGAAGGGCAAGTATATTTTGCCACACCGTCTATTCTACCATACAGGCGCGGGTTTGTAAATGCCCGGCGGGGAGTTTTCAGAAAATTTATGTTTCTCCCGCAGCTCCCGGACGTTTTTTTCAGGGGAGACGCAATTTATCTTGACGCAGACGGGGAAACGGTGGTATACTGTGTTAAGAAAACAGATTAACAAATTTGCGAGCCCGCGGTGAAAGGACTGGGTTCAATACAGAAGTTTTGGAGGGAGAAAAAAATGAAAAGACAGGCTGCCTTTGAAAAAAACGGAAACAAGATGCTCAAGGGAGCGCTGCACTGCCACACGACGCGCTCCGACGGTCAGGGAACGCCCGAGGAGGTCATCGCCATGCATGCCGACCATGGCTATGATTTCATGGCGCTGACCGACCATCGCGTTTACAATCGGAAGAATTTTGGCGACCGGCCGATGACCATTCTGCCCGCTATGGAGATGGACTGCAACTTTCCAGAGTCGTTTGCCGGAGGCATCCACTGCCATCACATCGTCTGTCTCGGCGCCGAGGAGGGCGGCTATGCGCAGGATCAGCGCTTTGAGAGCCTGCGCATCCAGAAGCCCGAGGACACTCAGCCGCTGCTCGACGAGCTGCACGCCGACGGCAACATGACCCTCTACTGCCATCCGGAATGGAGCGGTACGCCTGCGTCGGAGTTCAGCATGCTGCGCGGCAATTTTGCCATGGAAATCTGGAACAGCGGCTGCGCCATGGATAATGATTTGGACACCAACGCCGCCTACTGGGATGAGCTGCTGGCGCAGGGACAGAGGCTTTGGGGCGCGGCCACCGACGACGGCCACGCGATGGATCAGCATTGCCGCGGCTGGGTGCGCGTCAACAGCGAAAACAGCGTGCCCGCCATCCGCGAGGCGCTGAAGGCTGGCGCGTTCTATTCCTCCTGCGGCCCGGAGATCGAGGACTTCTATGTGGAAAACGGCGTGGCGCACGTGCGCTGCTCCGATGCGGCGGAGATCACGCTGCGCCAGCTCCGTGCGGTCTATGACGTTGCCCGCGCCAAAGAAGGGCAGGCGTTGAACGAAGCATCCTTCAAAATTCGCCGGGGCGGCGCGGGGTATGTCCGCGCGGTGGTCAAGGACGCGCAGGGACGGCGCGCGTGGAGCAATCCCATCTTCCTGGAGGAATCGGATTTTTAAGCGGAATAAAACGCCTGAATGCCTGCGGATGCATATGCATCCGCAGGCATTTTTATGCATATGAGGGATGCTTTTGACGATGATGCGCATGCGGCGATAATTAATGAAAAATGATGCGTAAAAACGTGTAATAGCCCAGATGACATAAAATGAAAGCAGAATATAGGATGAAGTGCAAATGCAGCATGGACAAACATAATATAAATGTCCCGATTGGATATTTTTTTGTGTGGTTTGGCCATTGAAAATCAATGGTTCATCCTGTACAGTTAAGACACAAAGGACAAAAAGCGAGGAAGGGAATGAAGAACGGATGAGCAAAAAGACGGCCGCGATGGCTCCGACGCTGAACGAATCGCGGCGGCGGCGGACGATGCGCGTCATGTGGATGGACCGCATGTTTTATCTGATGCTGCTGCCGGGAATCATTTATTTTATCATTTTCCACTATGTTCCGATGTACGGCGTGCAGATTGCGTTTCGCAATTATAAGATGAAGCTCGGCTTTTTTGGAAGCTCCTGGGTGGGCATGGACAACTTCGAGAAGCTGTTTCGGGATCCGGGCTTTCTGACGGCGCTGAAAAACACGATCATTATCAGTCTGCTGAAGATCGCCGTGGGTTTTCCCGCGCCGATTCTGCTGGCGCTGATGCTCAACGCCGTGCGCAGCACCGCCGCGCGGCGTATCTTCCAGTCCATCTCCTATCTGCCGCATTTTCTGTCCTGGATCGTCATCGCCAGTCTGGTGCGCAGCATGTTCTCCACCTCCACCGGCGCGGTGAATCAGGTTATCAAGAATCTGGGCATGGAGCCGATCAACTTTCTCGGCTCCGGCAAGTATTTCCGGGGCGTGCTGGTGCTGTCTGACTGCTGGAAGGAGATCGGATGGGGAAGCATCATCTATCTGGCCGCGCTGATGGGCGTGGACGCGCAGCTCTACGAGGCGGCCACCGTGGACGGCGCGAGTCCCTTCCGCCAGCTGATCAGCATCACCCTTCCGTCCATCGCGCCGACGATCATCACCATGCTGATCCTGCGCGTCGGTGGCATCCTCAGCGCCGGACAGGATCAGGTCTACGCCATGTACAACGAACTGGTCTATTCCGTGGCGGACATTCTCGACACCTACGCGCTGCGCGTGGGCCTGAACAATCTGAAGTACAGCATGTCCACGGCGGTTTCGCTGTTCAAGTCAGCCATCGGCCTTGTGATGATTCTGGTCACCAACAAGATCAGCAAGATGGTGGACGAGAACAACGGCATCCTGTGAGAGGGGAGGACGAAGCATGCAGAATCGCTATTCCAAGGCTGGACAGGCCGCGCTGATCGTCTTTCTCCTGCTGCTGAGCGCCACGATTCTCTACCCGGTGCTGCACGTCGTCGCCGTTTCGCTGAGCAATAACAACAACGTCGTGCGCGGCGAGGTGGGCATCATCCCGCTGCAGCCGAATCTGGAAGCCTACAAATACATGCTCCGGTACAATCTGCTGGGTTCGGGCTTCCGCAATTCCCTGTTCGTGCTCATCGTCGGAACGAGCATCAACCTGCTGATGACGATGATGACGGCCTACCCGCTGGCGCGCAGGTCGCTCATCGGCCGCAAGTTCTTCATGCTGATGATTACGTTCACGATGATGTTCTCCGGCGGACTGATTCCGAATTACCTCGTGATCGTGAAGCTGGTACTGGTGGACAACCTCTGGTCGCTGATTCTGCCGGGCTGCATCAGCGCGTACAACATGATTATCATGAAGAACTTCTTCGAGGCGCTGCCGGCGGAGCTGAACGAGGCCGCGCGCATCGACGGGCTGAGCGAGATGGGCATTCTGTTCAAGATCATCGTGCCGCTGTCGCTGCCCAGCCTGTGCACCATCGGCCTGTTCTACGGCGTGGCTCACTGGAACGCCTATTTCAACGCGACGATCTATCTCAACAGCCGCAATCGCTGGCCGCTGCAGGTGGTGCTGCGCAATCTGCTGGAGAACGCCGTCACGTCGGAAATCGACGCGGGCGACAGCGTGACCATTCCCATGGAGCCGCTGAAGATGGCCGTCGTCGTGTTTACCACCGCGCCCATCGTCGTGCTGTATCCGTTCATTCAGAAGTACTTTGTCAAGGGCGCGCTGGTGGGCTCCGTCAAGGGCTGACGGAGAATCTCAGAATTTCTTGGAGGGCCGAACGCCCTTTTAGAAAAAAGTAAAAGGAGGAATACCCAAATGAAGAAAATCCTGGCAATGCTGCTGGCCGCGCTGATGCTGCTGGCGATGGTTCCGGCGATGGCCGAGGGCGAAGCACCCACGGAGATCACCATCTTCTACACCGGAACGTGCGACGTGGACCGCAACGAGTCTGCTCTGCTGAAGGTCTTTGAGGAAAAGACCAACACCAAGCTCACCGTCATCGAGACCGCCGACGACGCGGACCAGAAGCTGGCGACGCTGCTGGCCACCGGCGACGACATCGACGTGTTCCGCCACAAGGAATTCATCGTCGGCAACAAGATGGTCAACGAGGGCTTTGTGCGCCCTGTGGACGATCTGCTGGAGTACATGCCCAACTTCATGTCCCGCTGGGACAAGGAGACGCTGGATCTGTTCCGCGCCTCCGACGGCAAGCTGTATATGCTGCCCAACATGCGCGACGTGGGCTACGGCGCCATCTTCTTCCGCAACGACTGGATGGAGAACCTGGGCATCGAGTATCCCAAGACGCTGGACGACTACTACAACATGCTCTACGCTTTCCGCTATAATGATCCGGACGGCAACGGCCAGAACGATACCTGGGGCTGCGTCACGGAAGGCGCGGGCAGCTTCCAGCTGTTCTCCGCTCCCTTCGGCCTGCCGCTGAACTGCTGGCTGGTGGAGGACGGCGAGCTGTACTGGTCTGATGCCCATCCCCGCATGAAGGAAGCGCTGGAGTTCGGCGCGAAGATCTTCGCCGACGGCATTGCGCCCGTCGAGTACCTGACCATGACCAGCACCGAGGCCGAACAGCTCGTCTGCAACGGCCTGGCCGGCGCGTGGCAGACGGTTTCCTCGGCCAATGCCCGCCGCATGATCGCCCTGCGCGAGGTGGATACCGACGCGACCAGCGCGGTTCTGGAAGTGCCCACCGCGGAAGGCGTCGAGAAGGGCTATGTCTCCATGTCCAACATCGTCGAAGTGACGGATCTGGGCGCGAAGTCCGCTTCTTCCGCCGCCTACATCACCAGCTCCGTATCCGATGAGAAGGCCATCAAGATCGCTCAGTTCATCGACTGGTTCTACACCGACGAGGGCGCGACCACGCTGACCTACGGCGTGGAGGGCCTGTCCTACAACATGGTGGACGGCATGCCCGAGCTGACTGAGGAATATCAGAATCTGGATGCTCTGCGCTCTCTGGGCGCATGGGACGGCTTTGACGGCTGGGGCTACATCGAGCAGCGCAGCGCGTGGCACTATATGTGGGATGAGGAAGCCTGCACCAACATGGGCAACACCTCCATCACCGCTCTGCCGCAGGAGATCTACTGGTCCACGCCTCTGTACGAGGAGCTGGGCTCCGAGCTGGCCGCGAAGCGCAAGGAGGTCTTTGCGCAGGTGCTGGGCGGCGTCTACACGGTCGATGAGGGCTGGGATCTGTGGATGTCCGAGTTTGACCGCATCGGCGGCAACGACATGGTGGATGAGATGCGTGCCGAGTACGCGAAGCGCAACGCGCAGTAACGCGCGGTCTGTCCCAATCTGTCGGGGCGGGGGATTGGCCTTCGGCCAGTCCTCTCGCCCCTTTTGCAGGCGAAGCGAACGCGTGGAGCGCACAAAGAGGACTTGCGTCCGTTCGCATCCGAGCCTGATTCAAACCTGAGAATATCGGAGGAATCGGATATGAATCGAATTCCCGGCGGCGTGTATCCCGTGATGATTACGCCCTTTACCGATGAAAACACCATCGACTGGGCAACAGTGGACGGCATTGTTGAATTTTACGCGCGCATGGGCTGTCAGGGGATTTTTGCCGTCTGCCAGTCCAGCGAGATGTTCTGCCTGAACGAGGACGAGCGCGTGGAGCTGGCGCGCCGCGTGGCCTGGACCGCCCGGGGGCGCATGTGTGTCGTGGCCTCGGGCCATACCTCGGACGCCATCGAGGATCAGATTCGCGAGCTTACGCGCGTGTCTCAGACCGGCGTGGACGCGGTGGTGATGATATCCAACCGCCTGGCCGCGAAGGATGAGAGCGATGAGATCGCCATCGCCAACATGCGCCGCATTCTGGACGCACTGCCGGGCGTGACCTTCGGCATGTACGAGTGCCCGCATCCCTACCGTCGGCCGCTGACCGACGGAATGCTGGAGGCCATGGCCGAGACGGGGCGCTTTTCGTTCATCAAGGATACCTGCTGCGACGCGGCGCTGATCGCCCATCGACTGAAGGTGCTCGACGGCCGCATCCAGCTGTTCAACGCCAACGCGGCCACGATTCTCGATTCGCTGCGCGACGGCGCGGACGGCTTCAGCGGCATCATGGCGAACTATCATCCGGATCTGTACGTCTGGCTCGGCGAGCACTTCCGCGAGCAGCCCGAGAAGGCGCGGAAGCTGGCGGCGGCGCTGTCGGTGATGTCCGCCGCGGAGGCGCACTGCCATCCCGTGGACGCGAAATACCACATGGATCGGGTGGGCGTACCCATGCGGCTGCACGTGCGCAATCAGGACGAGTCGAAATTCGGCCCGTTGGATCGACGGTTTGTGGACGATCTGATCATTCTGGAGGACGCGGTGCGTCAGCGGCTCGCGGAGAAATGAGGGAGAAAGCGCTTCGTTAGCGGAAGGCTCCCCAATTGGAGGAAACAGATGAAACGCCAGGCTGCATTCGAAAACACCGGAAACAAAATGCTCAAGGGCGCGCTGCACTGCCATACCACGCGCTCCGACGGCAGGGGAACGCCCGAAGAGGTCATTGCCAAGCACGCCGACCATGGCTACGATTTCATGGCGCTGACCGACCATCGCATTTACAATAAGAAGAACTTCGGCGACCGGCCGATGACCATCCTGCCCGGCGTGGAGCTGGACAGCAATTTCCCCGAGATGCATACCCGGGGCGTGCGCTGCCATCACATCGTCTGCATCGGCCCGCTGGAGGGCAACGGCTATGCGCAGGATCAGCGCTTCCGGCGCCGCAATATCCTCCGGCCCGAGGATACTCAGCCCATGCTCGACGACGCGCATGTCAACGGCAACATGACCATCTACTGCCACCCCGAATGGAGCGGTACGCCCGCGTCCCAGTTCCGCATGCTCCGCGGCAATTTTGCCATGGAAATCTGGAACAGCGGCTGCGCCATCGAAAATGAACTGGACGCCAACGCCGCCTATTGGGACGACCTTCTGGCCGAGGGACAGCGAATCTGGGGCGTGGCCACCGACGACGGCCATCGCATGGAGCATCATTGCCTCGGCTGGGTGCGCGTCAACAGCGAAAACAGCGTTCCCGCTATTCTCGAGGCGCTGAAGAACGGCGCGTTCTACTCCTCCTGCGGCCCGGAAATCGAGGATTTCTACGTGGAGAACGGCGTGGCGCATGTGCGCTGCTCGGATGCGGCCGAGATCACGATGCGTCAGCTGTGTGTGCCCTACGACGTGGTCTATGCCGAGGAGGGCAGGCCGCTGCGCGAAGCCTCCTTCAGGATTCGCCGCGGCGCAGGAACGATGTATGTGCGCACGGTGGTGAAGGATGCGCAGGGACGGCGCGCGTGGAGCAATCCCATTTTTCTGGAGGAATCGGATTTCCCCGATCCGCCCGCACCGCGCCCGGAAAGCTGAAGACGAACGACGGCCCCGCGAATGGGTTCGCGGGGCCGTTTTGCGGAAAAATGCGGCGATCAGTCGAGGATTCTTCCTTCGATGGAGAGGGTCACGACCTGCCACGGCAAGAACTTGCCGCAGGCCTGAAGGGCGCGTTTGGCCGCGTTTTCCAGTCCGCCGCAGCAGGGAACCTCCATGCGCAGCACGGTGACGCTCTGAATGTCGTTGGCGCGCAGAATTTCGGTCAGCTTTTCGGCGTAGTCCACGCCGTCCAGCTTGGGACAGCCGATGAGCGTGACCTTGCCGCGCATGAAATCGCTGTGGAAGCGTGCGTAGGCGTATGCCGTGCAGTCCGCGGCGATCAGCAGCTTCGCCCCGTCGAAATAGGGCGCGCGAACAGGCGCAAGCCGAATCTGGCACGGCCACTGGCGCAGCTCGGACGCGGCGGGCGCGTCGTTCTGCGCAGGAGTTTCGCTGCGCGTCAGCGTGCGCATGCGCGAGCCGGGACAGCCGTGCGCGGCAGGCTGCGCCGGCATGTCTTCGCTCTGGATCGTGCGCGCCTGAGAACCGGGGCAACCATGCGCGGCGTTCCGCACCGGAAAATCCGCCGCATGAAGTTGCGTGTCGGAAGATGCAGTGCTTCCGGCTGAAACTTCTTCGCGCTGGATCGTGCGTACTTGAGAACCGGGACAACCATGCGCGGTGTTCGGTGCAGAGGAATCCGTCCCGCAGGTGGGCGCATCGGAAGATGCAGTGCTTCCGGCTGAAACTTCTTTGCACTGGATCGCGCGTACCTGAGAACCGGGGCAGCCATGCGCGCTATTCTGCGTCGGCATATCCTCGCGATGCAGCATGCGCGCCTGTGTTCCCGGACAGCCGGAGTGCGCGGCCTGCTTCTGCCGCCTGGCAGCGAGAACGGCTGCTTCGTCGTAGGCCGGCGCTTCGCGCTCCTCAAAGGAGATGGCGTCGGTGGGGCACTGGGGCAGGCAGTCGCCCAAGCCGTCGCAGTAATCCTCGCGGGTCAGCTTCGCCTTGCCGTCGATCATCTCAATTGCGCCCTCGTGGCACGCCGCGGCGCAGGCTCCGCAGCCGTTGCACTTTTCCTCGTCAATGCGAATGATTCTTCTCTTCATGAATTCGGCCCTCCCTGGGTCAGAATGAATTTTACGAATACAGTATAATCCCTTTTGCGAGGATTGTATGTGGGAAAAACAACAAAACGAAAAAACGGCGGCTTTCCGCGCGGGAGCCGCCGTTTTTGGAAAATTCGTCAGATGATGTACTTGTGCACGTCCTTGCGATGGATGTCCGCGTCCAGCATCTTGCGCACGTATTCCGCGTCGATGGACACCTTGACCTCCGGCGCGTCGCCGCCGCCGGCGTTGAAGGCGATGTCGTTGAGGATGCGCTCCAGCAGCGTGTGCAGCCGGCGCGCGCCGATGTTCTCGCCCGTCTCATTGGCCTGCCACGCGCATTCGGCGATGGTATCCAGCGCCGCGTCGGTGAAGTCCAGCGAAACGCCGTCCACGCCCAGCAACAGCTGATACTGGCGGATAAGGGCGTTGGCGGGCTGGGTGAGGATGCGCTTGTAGTCCTCCTGTGTCAGCGGCTTGAGATCCACGCGCACGGGGAAGCGGCCCTGCAGCTCGGGAATCAGGTCGGTGACCTTGGAGACGTGGAACGCGCCCGCGGCGATGAACAGCACGTGGTCGGTCTTGACCGGGCCGTACTTGGTGTTCACAGTGGAGCCCTCGACGATGGGCAGGATGTCGCGCTGCACGCCCTCCCGGGAGACGTCCGGGCCCTGTCCGCCGCCGCGGCCGGCCACCTTGTCGATCTCGTCCAGGAACACGATGCCGTGCTGCTCGGCGCGGTCGATGGCCTCGGTGTATACGCTGTCCATATCGATGAGGTTCTGGCTCTCCTCGGCCACGAGGATCTTGCGCGCCTCGCGAACCTCGACCTTGCGCAGCTTCATCTTTTTGGGCAGCACGCTGCCCAGCACGTCGTTCATGTTCATGTCGGTGCCGGGGATCTCCGCCTTGGGCGCGGTCTCCTCGACCTCGATTTCCACGATTTCGTGCTCCAGCTCGCCGCGGCGCAGGCGGGTGCGCACGTCGTCCTTGCGCACGGCCAGCTTGTCCCGATCCTCCGGCGAAAGCTCCGGCTCCTTCGGGCGGTTGCCCAGCAGGATGTCGATGGGATTGACGGGCTTCTTCTTGGCCGAATGGGTCAGCAGATCCACCAGCCGATCCTCGGCATTGGCCTCGGCGCGGGCGCGGACGCGCTCGCCGTGCTGCTCCTTCACCAGACGGATGGAGGCCTCCACCAGATCACGGATGATGGATTCCACGTCGCGGCCCACATAGCCGACCTCGGTGAACTTGGTGGCCTCGACCTTGACGAAGGGCGCGTCCACCAGCTTGGCCAGACGGCGGGCGATTTCGGTCTTGCCCACGCCCG
>USDD01000029.1 GCA_900553265.1 uncultured Eubacteriales bacterium | reverse complement strand
GAGGGCTTCGGCCCTCTCGAGCTCTCCGTGGGTTTTTTGACAGCCTGATCCCCCGGCGAGGCCGGGGGAATTTTCATATGCGGGCAAAGCCCTGTGGAATACTGGCCGCGCCCTCGCAGGCGCATATACCGTCAACTGCACAGGATTGTTCCCTACAGCCCTTTTAAGGGCGGCTCCGTTCCCTGCCGCCCCCCAAAGAGCCGTCATCTTTTCCAACCATCGTCAGTCATTCCCCATGCGGAAGATAAAGATCAGGAAAAGCAAAGGGGCGGGTACACGGGATAGAGGATGAGGTAATCCTCGCCGGCAGTCTCCGGCGAAATCGGCGAAGCGGCCTCTTCCGCCGCCTGAGCAACCATCTTACAGCGCGGATACAGCCTGCGCGCATGGTTTTGAATCAGAAATCCCGCAATCGTGATTTCGCGAACCGGAATCTGCCGGTGCAGATCGCCGAGCAGAAGAGTCGCTCGAAGCAGCACGTGCATGTAGTTGTCTTCCATGAGTTCCTTCGCCATATGAATGGTCAGCATAAACTCACCGTCCCCGCTCAGCGTGTCCAGTTTCTGTTCCTCAAAATAAACGCCTATGCCCAGCCCCTTCAGTTCGCGCACCGTATTCAGCAGCGCCAGCGTATTTCGGGCGAAACGGGAGATGGACTTGACCAGAATCAGGTCGATCTTTCCTTCGCGGCATTCTTTCAGCATCCGCTGAAATTCCGGGCGTGTTTCCTTCGTTCCGGTCAGACCATAATCCGCGAATACCTCTGCGTACTCCCATTCCGGGTTTCGCTGAATCCGTTCGCTGTAGTAGCTGACCTGCGCCGCCAGCGAGTGCAGCATGGCGTCCTTTTCCATGGAGACGCGGGCATAAGCCGCTACGCGCTTTCGCACAGGCAGCTGCATCGGCGCTTCCATGCGGGTAATCGTCATTGTCTTCTCGTTCATATGAATCCGTCCCTTCTGACATTGTATCAATCCATCGGATCGTGATGCATATTATTATAGTGAGAGGATGGTGTGTTAAAGTGCTTGCAATGGAAGCAGTCAGGGAGATCATGCGAATCAAAGACGTCCGCCCGGCGGAGCTTTATAATAAACTGGGAATCGCGAGCAATGCCTTTTGCAATCGAATGCAGCGTAAAAATGTCTCGACGGCAGTGCTGAATGAAATGGTCAAGCCTCTGGGATACAAACTGGTGCTTGTCCCTGACTGGACAACCGTTCCCGAAGATTCTTTTACCATCGACTGAGGAAACAGAAAGGTTTCAAATCCAGAAGCCTTGCCATTCAAATACAAAAGTGGGCGCAGAAATCCTGCACTCACTTTTGTGCCCATTTAATTCCGAAACGTGGCAAGCGATGTGCCAAATAACCAAATTACTCAACCGTACATGCCAATAGGTTCAGACACCATGCACAAGAATGGATAAAATCAACTATAAGACTTTTTGACAAGCTGAAGGCGCAATGTCTTCGGGCATTGCGCCTTTTAGGGCAAGTTGAGGCTCGCCGATTGTGCGTGGGGAGCTTTTCAGGGCTTTGAGAAAGGGTGGTTGCTGCGCAGAGCTTCGAGAATGTCGCCGTCGTCGTCGAACACGTCTTCGAGCAGTTGGCAGACCGCTTCATAGGATGCGAAGGGCGCATAGAAGCGGCAGGTATCGCCCATGGCGCCCAGCTTTGCGCGCAGCGCGCCGCCGCGCTGGCTGACGGCCCAGTAGGGAAGGCCGCTCTGATCCAGCACGGGCTCGACCATCATTCGCTGAAATTCGTTCGCGGTGAAGAGGAAGACCGGGTCGTCCGGCTTCGGCGTGCGGAGCGAGCGCGTGTCGGAGCAGTTCGGGCAGCGGGATTTGCAGAGGCGCTGGCAGTTTGGACAATAAAGCATGGTTTTCTGCCTCCTGTCGGACGAGGGATGGAGAGCTTTGTGCGGAATGTGCGGGTTCCTTCGGCGCGGGGAACTGGGCGCGGAGAGCGTCGCAGAGTGGCGGCGCTTCACGCCGGAAGCTCAGACGACGGAGCGCAGGAGCGGCGCTCTGTTGCAGAGAAGCGAGAGGGGAAGCGCGGCGGCTCCGGCGCGGGCGCGGCTCTCTTCTGCGGAGAAGCGCGGCGGCTCCGATGCAGGCGCGGCTCTCTTCTGCGGAGAAGCGTGGCGGCTCCGGCGCGGACACGGCTCTCTTCTGCGGAGAAGCGCGGCGGCTCCGATGCGGGCGCGACTCTCTTCTGCGAAGGAGTGCGGCGGCTCCGGCGCGGGCGCGGCTCTTTTCTGCGAAGAAGCGCGGCGGCTCCGGCGCGGGCGCGGCTCTTTTTTTGCGAAGGGGCGCGGCGGCTCCAGCATGGGTGCGGTTCTTTTCTGCGGAGAAGCGCGGCGGCTCCGGCGCGGACACGGCTCTTTTTTTGCGAAGGGCGCGGCGGCTCCAGCATGGGCGCGGCTCTTTTCTGCGAAGGGGCGCGGCGGCTCCAGCATGGGCGCGGTTCTTTTCTGCGGAGAAGCGCGGTGGTTCCGGCGCGGGCGCGGCTCTTTTCTGCGGAGAAGCACGGTGGTTCCGGCGCGGACACGGCTCCTTTTGCGGAGGAGCGCGGCGGGTCAAGTGTTGGAAGGCGCGGGCACGGCTCTTTTTCTGCGGAGAGTTGGGTGCGAAGAGCGCCGCGGCGGGAATTTGTCCGTGCGGCGCTCTTCGGCTGGGGGTTACAGCGTGACGGTTTCGCCTGCGGGAAGGGAGACGCGCTGGTTGTTCCAGACAGCTTCGCCGCCGTCATGGCTGGCGCGGACGGTCAGTCTGCCGTCCTTCAGGGAGATTTCCACCTGTCCATCGGGCAGGGGCAGCGTGCCTTCGAAGGAATCCGTCGCGGACGCGTCCGGGGCGACGACGAAGGTCGCGTAGCCTGGCGCGGTGGGGCGAAGACCCATGTGGTACGCACCGAGGAGGTAGATCGGGCCTGCGCCCCATGCGTGGCAGAAGCTGCGGTCGTACTTCATGCCGTACATGCCGTAGTGGGCCGGGAAATCCTCCCGGGGATCGAACTGCTCCCACATGGTCGTCGCGCCCAGAGCCAGCATGCCGCCCCAGTAGCCGCGCACGCGTTCGAGGGCCTTGTCCGTGCGGCCCAGCTTGCACAGCGCCCAGAGCTCGAAGAACTTGAAATAGGGCGTGGTGATGGGCGGAACGTCGGGGTTGTCCAGCACGTTCTGGACGAGGCTCGCCTGCCGCTGCGCGTCGGCAATGTCGAACAGGATGGCGAAGATGTTGCCGTGGCGGGTGACATTGCGTTTGCCGGAGGCGTAGCCGTCGATGTAGCAGCCCTTTTTTTCGTCGTAGAAGAACTCGTCCAGCCTGGCGCGAAGCTCGTCCGCCTGACGGATGTAGAGGCCGCCGTCCTCGCCGGAAAGCTCGGCGCAGCGCGCGGCGGCTTCCAGCGCCTTGATGAACAGCACCTGCTCGGCGAACAGCGCGCCCTCCTTGTCCATTTCGGCCCAGTCGATGAACACCCAGTCGTTTTCGCGGCCCTCGAGGAAGCCGTCGGCGTTGACGCTGGCGCGGCAGTAGTCCATCATGGTTCTGACCCGCGGCCAGATCTGGCGCACGAAGTCCGCGTCGCCGAAGGTCTCGTAGTAGTCGCCCACGCTCATGACCCAGTAGAGCGAGTAGTCCAGAATGGTGTTGATGTGCTGCTCGATGGGATCCTTGCCGCGCAGCGCCCAGATGGTGCGGCGGCAGAGCTCCTTGTCCATGTAGAGCACGCGGTTGACGAAATAGCTCTGATACGCGTCGCCCGACCAGACCCAGCGGTCGCGCTTGATTCCGTCGAGGAAGCATTCGCGGCTGTTGAGATGGAAGGTGTAGGCAGCCACGCGCCAGATTTCGTTGAGCAGCGGGTCGCCGCTCGTGAAGGAGCCGCGCTCCTCCAGCGGGAGATACTCATATTCCGCGCGCAGGGAGACGCTCTTCGCGCCGGGGAAGAACAGATAGCGGAACGCCCGGGCGGGAAGGTCGGCCTCGGCCTGGCCGGCGGGAATCCGGTCGAGAATGTAGCAGTTCTCCACGTCCCGGGCCTCGGTCTCGCTCTCGCCATAGCAGACGGTCAGGCCGCCGGAGAGGTCGGACAGGTGCAGCCGGGCGAAGGTCTCGCGGCCGAAGTCGTACAGAACGCCCGTCTCGTCGGGAGTGACGGCAGTCGGCTCAATGGGGGAATAAGCGAACTTGAACTGCTCGGGGTCGTCGTCCGGGTCGGTATACATCTCGCTGAAGCCGCAGGGCTGCCACGGGCCGGCGAAATTCTGCGCCTCCCAGCCCGCGCCGCTGGCGAAGGACTTGCCCTCCACATAGGCGCAGGGCAGGCCGTCCATGCGCGTCAGCTCGACGATCAGCTCGTGCGCGCCCGGCTCGAAGCAGACGGGCTCGTTCAGCGGGCGGAAGGCTCCGTCCACGCGAAGCTGGCCCTCGCCGCGGGCGCGGACGAGCACCGTCTCCGCCTCGGTCAGCGTGCATTTGCGGCGCAGACGGACGCTGCGTCCGCAGTCGTCCACGCGCCAGATGGCGGGATAGCGCCGCATGCGCTCCTCGCGGCGGCAGTTGACCTTCAGGCCGTGGCGAATTTCGAAATCGCCGGGGAACCAGATCCAGTAGCTCATGGGATTATCTTCCTTTCCATGCGGAGTTCAGATTTCTTTGACGCAAAAAGTATCTTGGGGCAATTTAAAAGCGACCAACGTTTGAGAAAACCGGCGCTCCTGCAATCGCACAGAGATGCGCCGTAGTTCAAGACAAGTTTAGCACAGATGAAGCGGAATTGCAAATACCATATAGCGTTTACACTAAGTACAGAAAATTGATTTCCTGCTGCATTTCCGTATCATAGACTTCATTCATAATCACCTGTTCCTGTGATCCGTGTCTTTCAGAATTTCGTCAGCAGGCTTTCAAGGCTTTTCTTCATTTGTGCAGCTTTTTTCTCCGCAGCATTGCCCCCATCCGCATTTCAAACGAGCGTCATTGGAGGATTCATCATTTTCCAGCCTTCATGCAACATTTTCCTCATCCATACGCATTGACTTCGACGAAAAAATCGAATACAATGGTCTCATCATCATAAATACGCAAGGAGGTACTCTCATGCCCCGTAAAATCGCCTTTATCGGAGCCGGCAGTTTCGGCTTCACCCGTTCGCTGGTGCGCGACCTGCTTTCCTTCCCGGCGCTGGCCGACGCGGACATCTCGCTGATGGACGTGGATCCCGAGCGCCTGGACGCGATCTACCGCGCCTGCAAACGCATCGCCGAGGAGGGACACTATCCCGCCCGCATCACCGCCACCACCGACCGCGTGGAAGCGCTCAAAGGCGCGGACGGCGTGGTGACCACCATTCTTCAGGGCGGCTGCGACGTGTGGCAGCACGACATCCTCATCCCCAAGAAGTACGGCGTGGACACCAACGTGGGCGACACCCGCGGCCCCAGCGGCATCTTCCGCTATCTGCGCACCATTAACCCCATCCTGGACATCGCCGCCGACATCGACCGTTACTGCCCCGGCGCGGTGTATCTGAACTACACCAACCCCATGGCCATGCTGTGCCGCACGGTGCAGGGCGTGTATCCCCATCTGACCACCAGCGGCCTGTGCCACAGCGTGCAGGGCACCGCGTCCATGCTGGCCAAATGGATCGGCGCGAAGGACGAGGAGGTCACCTACACCTGCGCCGGCATCAACCATCAGGCCTTCTACACCGAGTTCCTCGTCAACGGCAAGGACGCCTATCCCCTCATCCGCAAGGCCGTCACCGAGCGCCCCGAGATCTACAACGAGGAGATCGTCCGCAACGAGATGTTCCTCGCCCTGGGCTACTACGTCACCGAGTCCTCCGGCCACAACAGCGAGTACAACGCCTGGTTCCGCAAGCGCCCCGACCTGATCGAGAAGTACTGCAAGCCCGGCACCGGCTGGAACCCCGGCGAGTACGCCTACATTCTCCACGAATACCGCAACCGCGAGCACACCTGGCGCGACGAGATCGACAAGTGGTTCAAGGAGCCGGTGGATCTCAACCGCGGCCACGAGTACGCCGCGTCCATCTTCAACGCCATCTTCGGCGACGGCGAGATGTTCAAGTTCAACGGCAACGTGCGCAACTTCGGCCTGATCGACAATCTGCCCGAGGGCTGCTGCGTCGAGGTGCCCGTGCTGGCCAGCCGCCGCGGTCTGGAGCCCATCCACGTGGGCAAGATGCCGCCCCAGCTCGCCATCCTCAGCGGAACCAGCGCCCAGATCGAGGAAATGGCCGTGCAGGCCAGCCTCACCGGCGACCGCGAGCTGGTCTATCAGGCCATCTGCTACGACCCGCTGACCGCCGCCGTCTGCTCGCTGCGCGAGATCCGCTCCATGGTGGACGAGATGTTCGCCATCAACGAGCCGTTCCTGACCCAGTTCAAGAAGTAACATTACGTCCGAAAGGGGCGCGCCGAAGCCGACGCGCCTCCTTTTTATTGGGGTGGTCTGGCCATTTTCTTCAACGCATAATATTTTCTCAACTTTATTATTGACTTTCGGAGACGTATGGTGTATAATCTATACAAATGATAACGTTAACACATTGAAGCAGAGGTTATATCTTTGTGGCAAATCTTAAAGACGTTGCCGAATTAGCCGGCGTTTCGGTCATGACCGTTTCCCGCGTGCTCAGCGGAAAAGGCTACGTTTCTGAGGAGAAGCGGCTTCGGGTCATGGAATGCGCTCAGGCGCTGAATTATCGTCCGAACACGATTGCCCGTTCCCTGGTGCTGAATCGCACGGGAACGGTGGGCATTCCGGTCTGCCATCTGGAAAATCCGATCTATGCGCAGTATGTCGCGAGCATCTCCGAAACGCTGAGCCGCAACGGAATGGACATCATTCTAACCAGCGCGGAAACGCCGCGCACCTGGCTGAACGCCATTCAGACGCTGCTGTCCAAGCAGGTCGACGGACTGATTCTCGCCTCGCTGCAATTCGACGGACAGGACGACGTGCCCATGGACCGGGCGGAAGCGAGGGCGCTGAGCATCGAGATGCTGCGGCAAAGCCAAAAGCCCTATGCGGTGATCTGCAACTCCGAAATGCTGCACGGCGAGGAAATTCGCATCTCGCCGGACTACCGTCTGGCCATGTACATGGCGGCGCGCCACCTGATTCAGATGGGACATCGCCGCATTGGCCGCTTTTGCTTTCATACGCCGTGGCCAACGCGCGACGAGGGCTTTGCCCAGGCCATGGCGGAGGCGAATCTGACTTTGCCCGATCGCTGGCTGTTCGACTGCGACTTTGACGGAATTCTCGCTGCGCGGCAAAGCGCCCTGAGCTGGCTCGACCGAACGGATGAGCTTCCCACAGCCGTCTGCTGCGACAACGACGCCTACGCGGTGGCTCTGATGCAGGCGCTGAACGAACGCGGTCTTCGCGTGCCCGAGGACGTGTCGGTCATCGGCAACGACGGCAACGTCTATTCCCACTGCACCTCCCCACTGCTGACCACCGTTTCCATCCGTCCGCTGGAGGTTGGACGGGTCTGTGCCCAAACCCTTTTAAATCTTCTGAAAACGCCTGGGCAGGCCGGGCGCGAAATCAAAGTCTCGCCCGAGTTTCAGCCGGGCGGCACCGTGAAAAGGATGAATATGGACGAGCCGGAGCGGGATTTCCCGGCCGAGCGCGATCCCATATAAATAAAAGGAGGGTCGACCCATGAAAGCAACGAAGATTCTGTCCCTGATGCTGGTCGTCATGCTGGCGCTCTGCTCGCTGGCAGTGGCGGGCGCCGAAGGCGCGAAGCGCACCATCGTCGTCGATGGCGGCGGCGACCAGAACAACTTCAACTCCACCAAGACCATGGAGAAGAGCGACGCAAACCCCTATCCCTACAACGAACTGGAAGTGCTCGTCAACGAATACAACGCCATGCAGTCTGAAGTCGAAGTTCAGCTGCTGCCTGAATCCAAGTCCACGTCCCGTGAAGCCGTCGTCGCGCTGATGACCGCCAACGAAGCGCCGGACATCATCTACCAGAACATGGGCGTTTACAAGAACACGGACATCGGCACCGACTGGTTCGTTCCGCTGAACGATTACTTTGAGCAGCCCAATCCCTACGAGGAGGGCAACACTCGCTGGGCCGACATGTGGAATCCCATGTGGCTGGAGGTCACCCGTTCCTCCAACAACAATTATTATTTCGTCCCGCTGGACGCCATCCCCGTGGGTCTGATCTATAACATGGATCTGCTGAAGGCCGCCGGCATCGAGACGCTGCCCGAGACCTACGCCGAGTTCATGGACTGCCTGGAAAAGCTGGAAGCCTCCGGCACCATCCCCTACATGACGCCCTATCACTGGTATGACATCGTGCTGGAAGGCCAGATGCTCGCCTATAAGGTCGAGGAGCTGGACGTGCTGCGCACCGACGGCGTTCTGGATTCCGAGGAGTTCGCCCGCGCCTTCAAGAAGGGCCTGCTGTCCATCGAGGACGAGGGCTATCAGGAGTGGCTGCGCGTCATTAAGGAAAAGACCAAGTATTATCCGGACAACTGGCAGAACGCGGATGCGACCACGATGTTCCTCAACGGCGAGGTCGCCATCATCGAGGGCGTCGGCGTGCATATGCGCAACATCATGAACGACACCGTTCACACCTTCGAGGTGGCCACCGGCACCTATCCCATCGTGACCAAGGAAACCAGCGAACTGGCCGACAAGGCGGTTATCCGCGGCAGCGCCGGCTTCTCCACCACCTGGCAGGTCACCAAGACCGCTGTGAACAACGGCACCGTCGAGGACTGCATCGACTTCCTGATGTATCTGACCGCTAAGGACCAGAACGCCCGCATGATCAACCCCTTCTCCACCACCACTCCGTCCAACATCAACGCCGAGCCCGTCGATCTGTTCAAGCCCCTGGTGGAAAAGGCCAACGAGGACATGAAGAACGGCTTCCTCGACTGGCATGCCTGCGCGGTCTACGCGGCTTTTGACAACGAGCTCATCTCCGCTTACGAGGACGACCTCTATCCCGGCTATATCCTGGGCGAAATCTCCGCCGAGGAATACACCGAGGAATATCAGTACGAAATCGAGGAAGCCATCGATCGCGCGGAAGCGACCTCCGGCTGGGACGAGTCCAAGTGGTAATTCAGCGTCCAATCCAAAATAACGATTGATTGAACGGCGCCGCCTCTGCGGGAAGCGGAGGCGGCGCAACGAATGTCAAGAGAGGATGTGTGCGCCCGTGCCGACCGTTCTGAAAAAGCACTGGAAGCTCTATGCGTTTCTGGTTCCCGTATTCATTCCGCTGATTATCTTTGGATATCTTCCCGCCGTGGACGCGTTCAAGCTGGCCTTTACCGACAACCAGTCGGGCGCGTTCGTCGGTCTGCAAAACTTCATTGACATGGCCTCCGACCGAAAGCTCATCAAGTCCGTCGGCGTGATGCTCAAGCTGCTCGTCGCCGGTCTGATCACCGGCAACATTCCCGCGCTGCTGATGGCGGAGCTGCTGTACAATCTGCGCAGCAAGCGCGCATCCGGCGCTTACCGCTTTCTGTTCATCATCCCCATGATGATTCCCGGTCTGGTGGTTTATCTCATGTGGCAGTACATGATCTTTGAATCCACCTACGGTCTGGCCAACGCGCTGATGAACATGCTGGGGCTGCCGGAGCAGGCGTGGCTCAACGGCACGTCCACAGCGCTGATCTCTCTGGTTCTCATTGGCTTCCCGTGGATTGCCGGAACCAATTTCCTGATCTATCTGGCCGGCCTTCAGGGCATCCCGGAGAGCGTTCTGGAGAGCTGCAAGCTCGACGGCGCAACCTTCCGGGTACGTTTTTTCAAGATCGATCTTCCGCTCCTGTTGGGACAGCTGAAGCTGATGCTCATCATGGGAATCATCAACGGCATGCAGGCCTTCGGTTTGCAGCTGATGACCACCGACGGCGGGCCGCGCTATTCCACCATGGTTCCCGGCCTGTGGATGTACAAGCGTGCATTCGAATTCTCCAACTTCAGCTACGCCTCCGCCATCGGCCTGGCAATGTTCCTGATCATCCTCGTGCTGACCATTGTCAATAACCGGTTCATCAACACCGACATTGCAAAGTAGGAGGGAAGCGACTGTGAAATATCTGTTCCGACGGCGTCTTTTGGAGTTCACCAAGCATTTTGTCATTCTGCTACTGCTGTTCTTCACCTTCTGTCCGCTCATCATCATGGTCTTTAAGTCCTTCAAGAACATGGAGCAGAACACCTATGAGCCGTTCCTGCTGTCGTTTCCGCTGCATTGGGAAAACTATACGGTGGCATGGCTCAATGTCAAGCACGGCATTCTGAACTCGCTGATTACCACCGTGACCAGCACCGCCATCATTCTGGTGCTTTCGGCCATGGGCGCGTATGTGTTCGGCGCGTTTCGCTTTCCGGGGAAGGACATTCTCTACATTCTCGTGCTGGCGCTGATGATGATTCCCGGCATTCTGACGCTGGTTCCCATGTTCCTGCTGTCCAGCAAGCTGGGCATTCTGAACACAAAATGGGCCATCATCCTGCCCGGCATCCGTGCGGAACTGCCATTCGGCGTGTTCCTGCTGACGGCGTTCGTCAAGGGACTTCCCCACGAGATCTTTGAAGCTGCGAAAATCGATGGCGCAGGCATGGAAAATGTGTTTGTGCGCATCGTCATGCCGTTGATTCGGCCGATGCTGGCCACGCTGGCCATTCTATGCATCCTGTTCTTCTGGAACGACATTATCTGGCCGAACATCGCGCTGATGAAACAGAGCGAATACACCATCGCCGTAGCTCTCAAGCCCTTCTCCGACGCCAACGCCAGCACCAACTACCGCAACTACGGCCCGGTCATGGCCGCCTATGTCATCGTCTCGCTTCCGCTGCTGATCGCCTTCTTCTGCGCCAGCAAGCAGTTCATCGAAGGCATGACCTCGGGCGCCATCAAAATGTGACGACTAAGCAAGTTTCGCTTTCTTATTCGTAAAAAACATTTTTAGAAATGGAGAATACCGCCCATGAAACTTTATCCCTTTACCCGAAACGCCTTCATGATCGGCGCGAAGAGCCGCCTGCTGAAGGACTATCTGCCCGTGGAGACGGCGTGGTTCAAGACGCTGTTTTCGGCGAAGAAGGGCCAGTCCCTCCGGCTGGGCCTGTTCGCTGCCTCCCGCTACTGCCTGTATGTCAACGGCGAAATGGCGTTCAACGGCCCGCAGAAGGGCGACAAGAACGCCTCCTTCGTCGATTCCGTGGAGATCGGCCCCCTCCTGCGCGACGGGCAGAACGTGCTGGCGCTGAAGGTCACGTCCTATCCCCCGGCGGAGGCCTATCTCTACAACCGCGGCGTGAGCAACATCGGCCCCTACGGCGTGACGGGCACGGCCTCGGGCCCCTGCCTGCTGGCGGTGACCGAGAATCAGAGCGTCGATCTGTCCACCGGCTATGCCGAATGGTTCGTGATGAACGACGCGTCCGTGGACTACGACGAGTTCGAGCCGGGCTTCATCATGGGCGGCATGGAGAACGTCAATGCCGCCCTCGCCTCCGCCCACTGCACCGACGACAGTCTCGAGGGCTTCGAGCCGGCGGTCAGCCGCTGGATCTACCGCGCGGGCATCTCCACGGAGCTGGCGCCCTTCATGCTCTACGAGCGCACGCTGCCGGCCATGCGTCTGGACGCGCCGGAGCATTTCGAAAAAATCACCGCCGCCGTCGTGCCGGGCTGCGAGAAAATCGACCTTCGCGCCGGGCAGACGCTGCCCGCCCACGGCCGCTTCAGCGTGGATCTGGACGCGCAGGCGCTTCAGACCGCCTATTTCTCCATCGCCTTCCGCGGAGGCAAGGGCGCGAAGGTGGAAATCCACTACGCCGAGGCCTACAGCAGCGAAAATCGTGAGGGCGCGTATCCCATGCCCGTCAAGGGCCGCCGGGACGACTGCGAGCGCTTCGACTTTCTCGGCCTTGCGGATCGCCTGACGCTGGACGGTCGGGGCTTCACCTATCAGCCCTTCTGGTTCCGCACCTTCCGCTTCGTCCGCATCGTGATCAAAACCGCCGGCGAGGCGCTCACCGTCGCGCCGCCGACCTTCCGCACCACGCGCTATCCTCTTCAGGTGCGCGCGAAGATCGAGCCGGAGCAGCAGTGGGTGAAGGCGCTGTGGGACATCTCCGTGCGCACGCTGGAGCTGTGCATGCACGAGACTCACGAGGACTGCCCCTACTACGAGCAGCTCCAGTACATTCTGGACACCCGGCTTCAGATGCTGTTCACCTACGCCCTGAGCGCCGACACGCGCATGGCCGAGAACGTCATCTATTTCTTCCATTCCTCGCTGCTGCCCGAGGGCCTGCTCCAGTCCCGCTATCCCTGCACGGCTCCGCAGGTCATCCCCGTCTTCGCGCTGCACTGGATCGGCATGCTGTCCGACTACCAGCGCCAGACGGGCAGCGACCGCCTCACCCGGCGCTATCGCACCACCATGGAGAGCATTCTCGAATGGTACCATCGCAAGGTGGGCGCGTCGGGCATGGCCGAGCGGCTGGGCTACTGGGAGTTCTTCGACTGGCCGGAGCAGTGGGGCTCGGGCCACGCCGGCACGCCCACCGCGGCGGTCAACGAGGGCGTTTCCGCCTGTGAAAACCTCGTCTACGCCTATTTCACCGGTCTGGCCGCCGATCTGCTGGAGAGCATCGGCCACGCCCAGCTGGCGGACTACTACCGCGCTCAGCGCGCCTCTGTGCTCAGCAGCGTGCAGCGCCTTTGCTGGGACGAGGAAAAGCAGCTCTATCGCGAGGGCCCGACCACGCGGGAGTACTCCCAGCATGCTCAGGCCTACGCCGTGCTCTGCGGCCTGATCTCCGGCGACGAGGCGACCGCGCTCATGCGCCGCGCGCTCAGCGACAAAACGCTGGTGCAGTGCACCTATCCGCTCCAGTTCGCCCTGTTCCGCGCGCTGGAGAAGGTCGGCCTGTACGAGGAGACCGAGAAGCAGTGGGAGCTCTGGAAGGTGCTGCTCGGCGAGAACCTCACCACCATTCCCGAGGTGCCCGGCCCGCAGGCCCGCAGCGACTGCCACGCCTGGGGCGCGCAGCTGCTGTTCGAGTATCCCCATCGCATCCTCGGCGTGTATCCCGACCTGCCCGGCTACGCGCGCATCGGCGTCCGCCCCATGGGTCTGTATCTCGGTCAGGCCGCCGGCGAGGTGCCCACGCCCATGGGCATGGTCTCCGTTCGCTGGACGATGAAGGACGGCCGCTTCTCCATGGAGGCAAAGTGGCCCGCGGGCGTGCCCGCCCGCATCACGCTGCCCGACGGCCGCGTGATCGACTCCGAGACCGGCGCGTTCCGCGTGGAATAACCTCTCCCTGCGCCGGGCGCATCTTTTTGAGCATCAGCGCAGATTTTTCCAATGACAAAGTCGAATATTTCAATGTTGTCAACTCCCCTCGGCCGTGCTACAATGAGCATGCGCAATTTACGCAGCAAAGGAGCATATCCATGACCAATCGAGATCGTTTTCTGGCGGTATTAAACGGGAAAAAGCCCGACGACCGCCTTCCTGTCGTCGAATGGGCTTCCTGGTGGGATCTGACGCTGAACCGCTGGCACGGCGAGGGCCTTGACCCGGCGCTGACCGGCGACGAGCTGTTCAGGGCGCTGGATCTGGACGTTCTGCGCCAGTTCTGGTTCCGTCACACCGCCCCCGGCTGCCCCCAGCCCGCGTCCCACGGCGCGGCGATTATGGAGGACGAGGGCGACTACGAAAAGCTCAGGCCCTTCCTCTATCCCGAGCACGCCAACGACGGCATGCTGGAGGAGATGCGCCGCATCGCGCCCATGCACGAAAAGGGCGACATCACCCTGTGGTACACGCTGGAGGGTGCGTTCTGGTTCCCCCGCACGCTGTTCGGCATCGAGGGGCATCTGTATTCCTTCTATGATTATCCCGAGCTGTACCATCAGATTCTGGACGATCTGGCCAACTGGCAGATCCGCCTGCTGGACAAGGTCTACGCCGTCTGCACGCCGGACTTCATGACCTTCGCCGAGGACATGAGCTACAACAACGGCCCCATGATCTCCAAGGAGATCTTCGACGAGTTCCTCGCGCCCTACTATCGCAGGATGGCCGCCTACGTCCGCAGCCACGGCACCAGGGCCGTCGTCGACTCCGACGGCGACATCACCATGATGGTTCCGTGGCTTCAGAGCGTGGGCCTCGAGGGCATTCTGCCGCTGGAGTGTCAGGCCGGCGTGAACATCCCGCGCCTGCGCACCCTGTTCCCGGACTTCATCCTCATCGGCGGCTTCGACAAGATGGTCATGAAAAACGGCGAGGAGGCCATGCGCGCCGAGTTCGAGCGCATTCTCCCCGTCATGAAATCCGGCCGCTACGTCCCGGGCGTGGACCATCAGACCCCGCCGGACGTGTCGCTGGAAAATTATCACATCTACGTCCGCCTGCTGCATGAATACGCGCGCAGGGCCGTGGAGGAATAAAATCTATCTCGCGCTCCGGAGAAAAAGCCTCCGGCGCGCGCTTTCATTTGGGGATTGCGCAAACCGCGCGTTTGGCGTATAATGTTTATTGGAAAATCGTTTATTCTTCAAGGAGGACAAGTTCCATGAAAGTCGCCGTCATCGGCTGCGGCACCATCGCCAACGCCGCCCACATTCCCTCTTACATGAACAATCCCGAAGCGGAGATCAAGTATTTCTGCGACATCATTCCCGAGCGCGCCGAGGCCGCCGTGGAGAAGTACGGCTGCGGCACGGCCATCACCGACTATCACATCGCCCTGAACGACCCCGAGATCGAGGCCGTGTCCGTCTGCACGCCCAACAACATGCATCCCACCATCTCCATCGACGCGATGCGCGCCGGCAAGGACGTTCTGTGCGAAAAGCCCGCCGCCCGCACCTACGCCGAGGCGCTGGAGATGCAGAAGGTGCAGCACGAGACCGGCCGCATCCTGAACATCGGCGTGGTCAACCGCTTCAACGACAGCGTCAACCTCATCAAGAAGTTCATCGACGACGGCAAGCTGGGCGAGGTCTTCCACGTCTACGTCTCCTTCCGCGCCCATCGCTCCATTCCCGGTCTGGGCGGCGCCTTCACCACCAAGGCCATCGCCGGCGGCGGCGCGCTGATCGACTGGGGCGTGCACTATCTGGACATCGTCATGTACTGCTGCGGCGACCCGAAGCCCGTTACCGTCACCGGCGAGGCCTTCTGCAAGCTGGGCAGGGACATGAAGAACTACGCCTACAGGTCCATGTGGGCCGAGAACACCAAGAACGTCGACGGCACCTACGACGTGGACGATTCCGTCACCGCCCTGATCCGCACCGAGGGCCCGGTCATCACCGTCAACGGCGCGTGGGCGCAGAACATCGGCCAGTCCGAGACCTACATCGACTTCATGGGCGACAAGGCCGGCATCCGCCTGCAGTACGGCTCCGACTTCACGGTCTACACCGCCGAGCACGGCGCGCTGATCGAGTACAAGCCCGAGTTCAAGATGCGCGACCATTTCCAGAATGAGATCGACGCGTTCGTGGACTGCGTCAAGACCCGCAAAAAGCTGCCCTCCCACATCGACACGGTCATCATCACCGCCAGGATGATGCAGGCCATCTACGATTCCTCCGCCGCCCATCAGGAGCAGAAGCTGGACTAAGAGTACAGTTTCCACGCCCGACAGGCACACAAAGCCCCGCGCCGAAATCTCGGAGCGGGGCTTTCTTTTTCTCTCTTACAGCAGCTTCACCAGTCGATCCACCGGCAGGGCGCACAGCAGCGCCTGCTCGCCGGTGTGCGCGCCGTGGTTCTGGGTAATGGCCTCCATGATGTCGTTGCGCTTGTCCCGGGCACAGGCGATGAGCACGGCCTCCTTTTCGTCCTGAAGGGAGACGCCGTGGAACTGCTCCAGCCGCTGCGCGCCCACCCAGCGTCCGCGGATGACGGTGCCGCCGGTGGCTCCGGCCGCGCAGGCGGTCTGCATCAGGCGGTCGGTGCCGCCCTGATTGACGGTGACGAGAATGAGGCTGTATTCCTTGTCATTGGACATGTGGTGCGCTCCTCCTTCGGCAATGCTGCCCGCGGGCACGGCCAGCGCGGACGCGAGAAAATGGGAAACGGCGGTCATGGGCACGCTCAGGGCGATGCCTCGCACGCGGAGGATGCCGCGATAGCCGTCGTCATCGTCCAGTCGGTTCAGCAGCGCGTCCACCGCCGCGGCGTCGCCGAAGCCCACCAGCAGATCGCGCTCGCGATGGGTCAGCCCCAGCAGATCCATCAGCTCTGAGGTCGCGGTTCCGTCGGCGGCGATCTGCAGATGCAGCTGCACGCCGTTCTGGGCGTAGAGCTTCGCCAGCGCCAGCCCGTCGCCGCGGTCGACGATGGTGAGCATCAGCTTCATCCGGTTCACGAGCCCACCTCCCCGTCATAATACACCACA
This sequence comes from uncultured Eubacteriales bacterium, assembly GCA_900553265.1. Taxonomy (GTDB): domain Bacteria; phylum Bacillota; class Clostridia; order Christensenellales; family Aristaeellaceae; genus Faecivicinus. The sequence goes on along the minus strand of USDD01000029.1, from coordinate 10,720 downwards.
AAGTCGGTCTGCGCCGCGTGATCGGGCTGCGGGCGCGTGCCCCGGCGCTTCAGCCGGTCGCGCAGACCCAGCAGCTGGATGGTCACCAGCGGCGTCATGGCCACCATGGCCACGATTCCGAAGGCGTCGGTGAGCATGTTGCCGCCCACCGCCTCGCACGCACCCATGGCCAGCGGGCTGAGAAACGCCGCCGTCATCGGCCCCGAGGCCACGCCGCCGGAGTCGAAGGCCACGCCGGTGAACACGTCCGAGACGAAAAACGTCAGCGCCAGCGCCAGCGCGTAGCCGGGAATCAGGAGCCACAGAATGGACACGCCCGTCAGAATGCGGATCATCGCCAGTCCCACCGACAGCGCCACGCCCGCCGACAGGCCCAGCTGCATCTCCCGGGCGGTGATGTTGCCGCTGGTCAGCTCCTCCACCTGCTTGTTCAGCACGTGCACCGCCGGCTCGGCCGCCACGATGAAGTAGCCGATGACCATGCCGATGGGAATCAGCAGGAAGGGATATCTGCCTCCGGCGATGGACTTTCCCAGCAGATAGCCCGCCGAGAGGAAGCCCTCGTTCACGCCCGTCAGAAACATCACCAGTCCCGCATAGGTATACGCAAGGCCCACGCAGATGCGCCGGAGCTGACCGGCCCGGAAGCGCCGGGAAATCAGCTGGAACACCAGAAACACGCCGGCGATGGGCAGCACCGCCAGCGCCACCTCTCTGGCGTAATGGGGCAGCGCCCAGATGAACTGCATCGCCGCCTCCCGGGTGGAGCTCACCTGCGCCACGCGCACGGTGGAGGTCGCCGCCTCCTCGGGCGAATAGAACACGCCCAGCAGCAGCACCGCCAGCACCGAGCCGATGCTGCACAGCGCGATCAGGCCGAAGGAGTCGGCCTGAGAATGCTTGTCGCTGCGCAGGCTGGCCATGCCGATGCCCATGGCCATGATGAACGGCACGGTGATGGGCCCGGTGGTCACGCCGCCGGAGTCAAAGGACATGGGAATGAACTCCTTCGGCGTGAGAAACGCCAGAAGGAAGGTCAGCGCGTAGAAGAAAAGCAGCGCGTGGGAGAGCTTGACGGAGAACACCGTGTGCAGAAACGACACGGCCAGAAACATCCCCACGCCCGCCGCCACCGACAGAATCAGCACCCGGTTGGGAATGGACGGCACCTGCTGCGCCAGCAATTGCAGATCCGGCTCGGCGATGGTGATCAGCGCGCCCAGCACGAAGCACACCGTCAGCGGCAGGACGATCCTGCGCGATTTGCTCATCTCAATGCCGATGCCCTCGCCCATGGGCATCATGGACAGATCTACGCCCAGCGTGAACAGCCCCATGCCCAGCACCAGCAGCAGCGCCCCGAACAGAAACATGACCATCGTTCCCGGCTCCAGCGGCGCCACCGTCACGCACAGCAGCAGAACCACCGCCGTGATGGGCAGCACCGATGACAGCGACTCCTGAATTTTCATCCTCAGCGTCCGTATCCATCCCCGCTTCAAATCCTCACGCTCGCTTTCCTCGTCCTCTCTTTGGGTAAAATCCTTCCAATATGATCTTACCATTTTTTGCTTTTCCGTGTCAATAGCGTCGATAAAGATTCTTTTCAGAAACTTTCCCTCAAATCCGGCAGTTCGGAAGCGTCCGCCGCCTCCCGTAAAAATTCGCCATGCCGCAGGTGAGTTTTTAATCTTTACACGCCCCTTCGCTTTCGTGTATAATAACTTTAGCCGCCGGAATCCGTCCGGCAAATATCGCACAGCATGGAGGAAATCCAAAATGACCAATCGCGAACGCTTTGCGAATATCCTCAACAAGAAGAGCGATCACTGCGGCTTCTGGCACGGCAACCCCAATCCCGCCAGCCAGGAATATCTCTTCGGCAGCCTGAACGTGAAGAACGACTTCGAGTTCGGCCTGAAGCTGGGCAGCACCTGCCGCTGGATCATGCCCGACGAGCACCACGTCTGGAAGCATCCCGATGGCAGGCCCTATTTCGACCCGCTGGGCGGGCAGGAGCGCCATTCCCTGAGCCAGCCGGGCGTGTTCGCCGAGTGCGAGGATGTGGACGAGGTGGAGAAATACCCCTGGCCCGACCCGAAGTACTGCGACTTCACCGAAACCATCGCCGAGATCGACAGAACCATCGCCGCGGATCAGGCGGTGCTCTCGGGCATGTGGTCGTGCTTTTTCCACAATGTCTGCGATTACTTCGGCATGGAGAATTACTTCATCAAGATGTACACCGATCCGGACGTGGTGGAGGCCGTCACCGAGCACATCGCCGACTTCTACATGCAGGCCAACGAGGCGCTGTTCCGCCAGGCCGCGGACAAGATCGACATGTTCTTCTTCGGCAACGACTTCGGCAGCCAGCTGGATCTGCTGATCTCCCCGGAGGCCTTCGACCGCTTTGTCATGCCCACCTTCGTCAAGTTCACCAACCTCGCCCACAAGTACGGCATGAAGGTGCTGCTGCACTCCTGCGGCTCCATCGACCGGGTCATTCCCCGGCTGATCGACGCGGGCGTGGACGCGCTGCATCCCATTCAGGCCAAGGCGCGCGGCATGGACGCGGTGCATCTGTCCCAGGCCTACGGAAAGGATCTGGTATTCGTCGGCGGCGTGGACACCCAGGAGCTGCTGCCCTTCGGCACGCCCCGGCAGGTGCGCGACGAGGTGCGCCGCCTGCGCGATCTCTTCGGCCCCAACTACGTCGTCTCGCCCAGCCACGAGTCCATCCTGCCGGGCGTGACCATCGAAAACGTGCTCGCGATGGCCGAGGCCGCCGCGGAATAAAGCGAAATTACGAAAGGACAACGCCCATGTACCATGTCATCGAGGAAATCTTCAAACAGGTCATCCAGTATTCCACGATTCTGATGGAGCTGGCCGGCATGCTCATCGTGCTGGCCACCGGCGCGAAATGCTTCTATGGCGTGCTGAAACACCGCGAAGGTGTGCGCACAGAGCTGGCCGAGGGCATCTCGCTGGCGCTGCTGTTCAAGATGGGCGGCGAGGTGCTGCGCACCGTCATCGTCCGCACCTGGGACGAGCTGGCCATTCTCGCGGCCATCATCGTCATCCGCAGCATGCTGACCTTCCTGCTCCATTGGGAGATCAAAAGCGAAAAGGCCCCGGAAGCGGCCATGGAGGAGCAGTCATGCAGCGAAAAGACAGCCTGATGGTCATCGGCGCGGCCATCGGCGACGTGACCGTGATGCCCGCGCCGAAGAACCTGCCGTCCGTCGGCTCCACGCCCATGGAGCGCATCCGCCTGTCCACCGGCGGCGACGCGCTGAACGAAGCCACCGTCGCCGCCCGTCTGGGCTGCAAAACCGCGCTGGTCACACTGCTGGGCCGGGACGACATGGCCGCCATCATCCGCGGCCATTGCGATCGCGAGGGCGTGCGCCTGCTCGGGCCGGAGGCGCCTGAAATGGACACGGGCCTGAACGTGGTGCTGGTGGACGAGACCGGCGAGCGCCGCTTCCTCACCAACGCCAACAGCACGCTGCGCCGGCTGAGCCTTGAACACATCCTGCCCGTGCTGGAGACGGAGGAATACGCCGCCGCCCGGGCGGTCTGTCTGGCCAGCCTGTTCGTCTCGCCCGCGCTGACGCTGACGGACACGGAGGCGCTCTTCCGCCGCGTCAAGGCCGACGGAAAGCTCCTCTGCGCCGACACAACGCGCCCGAAACACGGCGAAACCGCCGCCGACGCGGCGGGCGCGCTGAAGCATCTGGACTGGTTCTTCCCCAACCTCGAGGAGGCCCTGCGCCTGACCAAAGCCGACAGCCCCCGCGCCGCCGCCGAGACGCTGCTGAGCGCGGGCGTGCGCCACGTCGCCCTCAAGCTCGGCGGCGAGGGCTGCCTGCTCGCCAGCCGGGAGACGGATTTCGGCGAGGATTTTCCTTCGTCCACCCATTTCCGCGTCGTTCCCGCCGTGCCCGGCGTTCACTGCGTAGACGCCACCGGCGCGGGCGACACCTTCGCCGCGTCGTTCCAGTGCGCGCTGCTGGCGGGCGAGCCGCCGGTGCGCTGCGCCGCCTACGCCAACGCCGTCGCCTCTCTGTGCGTCGAGCAGCCCGGCGCGACCTCGGCCGCGCTCGTCCCCAACGAAATCGCGCGCCGAAGAGACGCGGTTCTCGCGCGGCTGTAAGCGAAAGGCCGGCCAAGACGCGCTTGCCACGAAATTGCACAGCCGAATTTTCCGAATAACCCCTTTGCGCCACCCAATGCCGCGCCGCGCCTTTTCGCGCGGCGCGGCTGTCTGACCCGAAGTTTCATTTGCATTCCCGATCAAAAGCGTGTATAATAACCCCATGCGGCGGCGCGAACCGCTCCGCCTGTTTGCTGTGCAAATCATTTCCCGCCCGATGGAGGAGCAAAATATGGATAATTGGATGGAAATCACGGTGCTGACCACCACCGAAGCCGCCGACCTGATTTCTGAGGTGCTGCTGGAGGCCGGCAGCGAGGGCACGATGATCGAGGACAAAAACGACGTGTTCGCCAATCAGCGCCCCGAGGGGCAGTGGGACATCATCGACGAAGCCATCGCCGAGCGCATCGGCGACGACGTGAAGGTCACGGGCTACTATCCCGCCGACGCGAACCTCCGCGACGTGTTGGCGCGCATTCAGTCCGAGCTGGAGCGCCTGCGCGGCATGGAGCTGGGCATGGATCTCGGCAAGCTGGAAATCCGCACCGAGGGCTTCGAAAACGAGGACTGGGCGGAGAGCTGGAAGAAGTCCTACAAGCCCTTCCGCTTAGGCGAGCACATCGTCATCCGCCCCGGCTGGACGCAGTACGACCCTCAGCCCGGCGACAGGGTCATCGAAATCGACCCCGGTCTGGCCTTCGGCACCGGCACCCATGAGACCACCGGCATGTGCGCGGCGCTGATCGAGAAGTACGTCCGCCCCGGCATGCGCGTCATCGACATCGGCACCGGCTCGGGCATTCTGGCCATCGCCGCGGCGCACATGGGCGCGGGCGAGGTGCTGGCCACCGATCTGGACGCCACCGCCGTGCGCGTGGCCGAGGAAAACGCCCGCATCAACGGCTTCGGCGGCAAAATCGACTGCCGCTGCGGCGATCTGCTGGACGTGGTGGACGTGTGCGGCGACGTGGTGGTGGCCAACATCATCGCCGACGTCATTCTCATGCTGGCCGAGCCGGTGCGCGCGCGCATCGCCGACGGCGGCGTGTTCATCTGCTCCGGCGTCGCGCTGGAGCGCCGGGAGGACGTGCGCCGCGCGCTGCTCGAGGCGAATTACGAGCTGCTCGACGAGCCCGTGAAGGGCGAATGGGCGGCCTTCGCCGCGAGGAAGCGCTGATGGCCGCGTTCTATCTGACGCGCACCGGCGCGCCGGGCGACGAAATCCCGCTTCCGAAGGAGGAGGCCCAGCACGCGCTGAAGGTGCTCCGCCTGGGCGAGGGCGACGAGATCGACGCGCTGGACGGCGCGGGCGGCCGGTTCCGGGCCGTGGTCGTCTCGGCACACGGCGGCGAATGCGTCGTCCGCCTGACCGAGAGCCTGCCCTCCAACGAGCCGCCGGTTCGCCTGACCCTCTATCAGGGCCTGCCCAAGGCCGACAAGCTGGAGTTCATCGTCCAGAAGCTCACCGAGCTGGGCGCGGCCGGCGTGGTTCCCGTCAAAATGGAGCGCAGCGTCGTCCGCACGGACGCGAAGGACGGCGAAAAGCGCCGGGAGCGGCTGAGCAAAATCGCCCATGAGGCCGCCAAGCAGTGCCGCCGCGCCCTCGCGCCGGAGATCGCCGCGCCGCTGACGTGGAAGCAGACCCTTTCGCGCATGGCCGAGCACGACCTGATTCTCGTTCCATGGGAGGACGCGCGGGAGAACACGCTGAAGCAGGCCTTCGCCGCCGCGCCCGAGGCCCGGAGCATCGGCCTCGTCGTCGGCCCCGAGGGCGGCATGACGGCGGAGGAAATCGCCGCGCTGAAGGAAATCGGCGCGCAGCCCGTCACGCTGGGCCGGCGCATCCTGCGCGCGGAGACCGCCGCCGTGGCCGCCGCCGCCGTGACCATGGCCCTGTGGGGAGATTTATAAAGCGCCGGAACGACGCGCCTGCGGAAGCGCCAAACTGTGCGCCGCCGGGCGCGTAAACCGCGTTCCCGCCGCGCCGCGCAGGTTCCGCAGAGCGCTTGCCGCGTTTCCCACTGCACCACACAGGTCGCGCGCGGACACTCACCGCGTTCCCGCCGCGTCATACAGGTGTGCGGATCGTTTCCCGCCGTGCCGCGCGGATTCCGTCCGCGGCGAAAATCACTTTCCCCGTTTTTCAACCGCCGAAGGAGACAACCATGAAAACCATCGCCGCAGCCACGCTGGGCTGCAAGGTCAACCAGTACGACACCGAGGCCATTTTAGAGGCCTTCGAGCGCGCGGGCTACGCGTCCGTGCCCTTCAGCGCCGACGCGGACGTGTACCTCGTCAACACCTGCACCGTCACCGGCACCGGCGATCAGAAGTCGCTCAAGACCATCCGCCGCGCCGCGCGGCTGCATCCCGACAGCGCCATCCTCGTCTGCGGGTGCCTGGCTCAGCGCGAGGCGGAGAGCATCGCCCGGATGGACAACGTAAGGCTCGTTCTGGGCGTGCAGCGCCGGGCCGAGGCCGTCGAGCTGCTGGAAAGGGCGCTGGCCGAAAGCACCACCATCAACGCCGTCGCGCCGCTCAGGGGCGCGGGGTTTGAAAAGCTGTTCGTCTCGCGCCACGAGGGCAGGACCCGGGCGACCATGAAGATTCAGGAGGGCTGCGACCGCTACTGCGCCTACTGCATCATCCCGACGGTGCGCGGGCCGGTGCGCTCCATGCCTCTAAACGACGTGAAGGCCGAGGCAAAGCGGCTGGCCGACTCGGGCTATCGGGAAATCGTGCTCACGGGCATCCATCTGGCCAGCTACGGCCGGGGCACGGACGATGCGCTCATCGACGCGATCCGCGCGGTGCACGACACGCCGGGCGTGGCGCGGGTGCGTCTGGGCTCGCTGGAGCCGAAGATCGCCGACGAGGCCTTCGCTCGGGCTCTGTCCGAGCTTCCCGGGCTGGCGCGCCAGTTCCATCTGTCGCTGCAGTCGGGCAGCGCAGGCGTGCTCCGGCGCATGAACCGCCGCTACACGCCGGAGGAATACCTCGCTGCCTGCGAGACGCTGCGCCGGTGGATGCCGGGCTGCGCCGTCACCACCGACGTCATCGTCGGCTTCCCCGGCGAGACCGAGGCGGAATTTGCCGAGACGCTGGCCTTCGTGCGCGCGGCGCGCTTCGCCCGCATCCACGTGTTCCCCTATTCCCGCCGCTCCGGCACCGCGGCCGACCGCATGGACGGGCAGATTCCCGAGGCGGTCAAGCATGAGCGCGCCCAAAAACTCATCGCGCTTGGGAACCAACTGGAAAGAGAATACGTCTCATCTATGGTGAACACGGTGCAGACCGTGCTGTTCGAGCAGCCGGCCGGCGAAGGGCTGGCCGAGGGCTACACCGGCGAATATGTTCGCGTCCGCGCGCCCGCGCAGCCCGGAAGCCTGATTCCGGTGCGCATCCTCCGCGCGGAGGACACGCTGGCCGTCGGCGAGCCGACGACCGTCAACGGGAGGTGAAAAGACATGGACTGCCTGTTCTGCAAGATTATCGCGGGAGAAATCCCGTGCACCAAGGTCTATGAGGACGACAAGGTGTTCGCGTTCCGCGACATCAACCCTCAGGCGCCGGTGCACGTTCTGGCTCTGCCCAAGAAACACATGGCCAATATTCTGGAGTGCGACGGCGAGACCGCGCAGGCGCTGGCCGCTGCGGTGCAGACCATCGCCCGTCAGGAGGGCGTGGCCGAGGACGGCTTCCGCCTGGTGAACAACTGCGGAAAGAACGGCGCGCAGACGGTGAACCACCTGCACATTCACGTGCTGGGCGGCCGCCAGATGGGCGAAAAGATGGCCTGAGGATCGTTTACGGTGCGCCATTCATGACAAATCGGGCAATATTTTGTGAAAATTCGAAATTCTGTCCGCCGGGGGTTGACTTGAATGCTCCTGTTGCAGTATAATGTCTGATGTGGCGAACCCCATGCTACATTGGCGTATGCCATTCAATCGCGAGGGGAGGGAAAGCACATGTCCGAGGTACGCATTCGGGAAAATGAATCATTGGAAAGCGCACTGCGTCGTTTTAAGCGCAAGACCGCTCGTGATGGTATCCTTGCCGAGGCAAGAAAAAGAGAGCATTACGAGAAGCCCAGCGTAAAGCGCAAGAAGAAGGCTGAAGCCGCTCGTAAGCGCAAGTATTAAGCCAATGAAGGCCCCTTTGCCACGCAAAGGGGCTGTTTTCTCTATTTTCCGCTCCACTCCCTTCGTTTTTCGGTATTTTTGGTTCCGCTTTCGCATATCCTTGTATATCGACAAAACGGGACGCGCTCCGCGTCCGGAGAATTCCATATGAACTACACCATTCTTCTGTGGCCCCACGCCAACGCGCGCTATCGCACCGAGTCGGCCCGTCTGGCGCTGGCCGAGCTGGAAATGCTGCTGCGCCGGATCGCGCCGGACGCGGAGGCAGCCGTCGGCGAATCGGCCGAGCTGCCCACGCTGGAGATTCAGTGCACTTCCCCGCTGAGCGACGCCGACGTGGCCGCGCTGCGCGGACTTTCGCTTTTGTACGCGCTGTTTGAGCGCCGCGGCGACGCGCTGATTCCCCTGGCCGGGCGCGAACAGGCCTATCTGGGCGAGGATCTGCCGGGCATTCTGAAGTACAAGGGCAAGACCAACGAGCTGTTCACCCAGCTGCTGGTGAACGTCGCCCTCTATTGCGGCGACTACCTGGCCTCCCCCGAGCCCATCCGCCTGCTCGACCCCATGTGCGGTCGCGGCACCACGCTGTTCGTGGGCGCGAATCGCGGCTGGCAGTGCACGGGCACGGACGTGGACAAGGCCGATCTGAAGGAAGCCGAGACGTTTTTCAAGCGCTATCTGGAATATCACCGCTTCAAGCACGCGCTGGAGCGCGAGTCCTTCACGCTGAAGGGCAAAAAAAGCGCGCCGGGCGCGGCGTTCACCTTCGCGGACACGCCGGAGCATTTCCGCCAGAAGCAGACCGCGTCGCTGAAGCTGACCAACTGCGACGCGACCGAGGCCCGCGAGGCCTTCGGCTCCCGCGCGTTCCATCTCATCGCCTGCGACCTGCCCTACGGCGTGCAGCACGCCTCCCAGGGCGGCAGTCTGGAAAAGCTGCTCGCCCGGGCGCTGCCCGGCTGGCGAGGCATGCTCAAGCCCGGCGGAACCGTGGCGGTTTCGTTCAACGCGCAGACGCTCAAGCCCGCGCGCGTCCACGAGCTGATGGCCGAGGCGGGCCTCTCCCCCGTGGAGGAGACTGCCGACGGCCGCTTCGCCCACTGGGTGGAGCAGGCGGTCACCCGCGATCTGGCGGTGGCCCGCCGCGGCTGAGCCGTTCACTTCCGGCGAAAGCGCTCCGTCTCCGCCGGGAGAAAGAAAAATTTCGCATATTTGCATCCCGACGATCCATCCGATTCCGTCGTTTCATTTGTATTCCTAAATTCTGCGGCGGCGCGCCGCCGTTGATTCAAAGCGATTTATTCCGCAGCGCACGGCTGCGTCCAAATTCAAATATTCAGGAGGAACGCTATGGACTATCAATCCCTGAGCATGAAAACAGTGGCGGAGCTGCGCCGTCTGGCCAAGGAGTTCTCGGTCAAAATTCCCGCCGGAACCAACAAAGCCGACATCATCAGCCTCATTCTGGAAGCTCCGAGCCTCAACGCCCCCGCTCAGGGAGCCGAAGCGCCTTCCGCGCCGAAGCCCGACGAATCTTCTGCCATAGGCGCTGAGAAGGCCGGCAAAGCCCCGGCGGCAAACGGCGATTCCGCCGCTGCGAAAAAAGGCCGCCGCATCTCCGCGAATTCGAAAAATAATACAGCCAGCTCAGAGAACGCTTCGGTTTCTCCGACAATTCCCGACACCACCGTCGCCCCGGCAGCTCCGGAAAATTCCGACAGCACCCCGGACTCCGCGTCGGCTCCCATGAATTCAGACAGTGCGCCGACCTCCGCTGACGTCGCTGAAAAAGCCCCGATCTCCCATCACAGCGCAGCGGTGGGAAACCGCTCCAGGGCCTCTGCGTCCGACGAAAGCCGCCGTTTTTCCGCAAGCGCCGAATCGCCTGCTTCCTCCACCATTCAGAAAAAGGCCGAAACACAGGCCGAACAAAGCGCAAACGCCGTGCGCGCTCCCCGCAGAGCCGACGTGCCGGGCGCATCCGCGCGCCGCGCCGCCGCAGGCCGCAGCAGCTCGGCTGCTTTCTCCAATTCCCGCCCCACTGCCTCCAAAATGGCGGATTCCGACACAAGCACCAGCGCCGCTCCGACCGAGCGCACGCCCCGCCGCGCGTCCTCCGACAACCGCCAACGCGAAACCGGCGCGCCCGCCTCGAATGCGAAAAGCACCGCAGCCCCGGTTTCCGGAAATTCTGCCCAGAGTGCAACCACTGCGCCGGGCAACGCCAAGAGTGCCCCCATTTCCAACGCTCGCCCCGCCGCTTCCGGAAATTTCCGCACCCCCGTGCAAAACGAAACCGGCGCGTCCGCCTCGAATGTGAAAAGCACTGCAGCTCCGGTCTCCGGAAATTCTGCTCAGAGTGCAACCACTGCGCCGGGCAACGCCAAGAGTGCCCCCATTTCCAACGCTC
>USDD01000028.1 GCA_900553265.1 uncultured Eubacteriales bacterium | reverse complement strand
CTCATGCAGATGCCATAAAAAACGACGATTTCCAGCCACTTCTGCCATGTGGAAACAGCCTTTTTGCGCTGCAGAATCAGCCATATGGCCAGTACAAGCAGCAAAAGCCCCAGCGAAATGCCCAGCGATTCCAGAGAAATCTCGCTGAGGGACTCGCGGGGCGTATATGTAAAGAATACTCCAAACAATGGGTAAAAACAGAAAAACAGGGCAAGCGCCTTCAGAATACAGCAAATCCCGTCAAAGCTCTCCTGTTTTCTTTTGATGAGTTTCTCCATATTGCTGGTGACTCCAATCCGGTAAGATCAAAAGGAAATCGCCCGAGTCGCGCAGGCGATTCGGGCGAACACCCGTCGAAAAAGTATGTGCTTACAGGTTCTTCAGAGATTCGGGCTCCTCGGGCTGATAGATGTACCACCAGCACGCGGAAGAAGCAACCGTTGCCGCCAGAATCGTAGCAACTGCGGCCACCGCCGCCAGGAACTTCGCCTTCATTACTTTCGCCTCCTTTGCATGTACAGTGATAGGTTTATAATCAATGGGCGCAGGGCGCACCGTTGATCCGATGAAGAATTCCCGCCGCCGCATCCGTCATCATCAGTCCCGACCACCATGCCGCCGCGACGGTCGCCGCAAACAGGCCGGTCATGCGGGGATGGCGCGCCGAAAGCGCCAGACAGACGGATGAAGCGATGAGGTACAGCGCGATGGTGCAGAAGCACTGCTTCCGCAGCCGCGCAATTTTTTCCGGATTTCGAATCGGCTTGTTGGCCGACTCGCGCGGAGCCTTTTTCCATGCGATCAAAATCAGGAACGCATAGGCCGGCAGAATGCCCAGCACGATTCCCGCCCACAGCGGCAGCGCCGCGGGAACAGCGTATCTGCACAGCGCCGCAAGGCCGCAGATAGAGGTCAGACTGACGCATACGCAACCCAGATAGGTGTCGCAGTGCACGCCGCCGGTAGAACGGCGCAGAAGACCCACTCCCCAAAAAAGGATCATTGCTTCCCATGCACAGCGCGCGATTATACCGAAAGCCAGACTGCACGCCAGCAGCAGAAGCATCTGAAACAGAGCGCCAAGGCCGTAGGCCATGACCTTTTGCCGCTCTTCGTCGTAATTCAGCGTCCTGGCCAGATAGCCGGCCAGCCGCTGCGCGGGATCGCGGCGGGCGCTCATTCCTCCGCCTCCCTTTTTCGAATTCGCACGTAGTACAGCGTGAGCGCCACGGCCAGAATCACTAAATTCCCCGGCAGCGCCGAGACGGCCTTGTTCTGCTCGTTCTGCAGATAGATTGATATCTGCGACTGATCCATCATCATCAGCAGCACGCCAAAGTTGACCAGATCGGACAGAAGCGTCACAATCAGCATAATCAGCGATCCGAGCACGGACTTGCGAATGTCCATCCTGCAGATAAGCACGCAGCCGACGTTGGTAATCAGCACGTTAAGCAGCGTATGTACGCCAAACTGAATCATCTCAATCTGCCGCAGCAGGCCCAGTATGGAGGCGCAGAGCACACTTACGATGATGACCCGGGGCCATACAATGCGCTTGCGGGCGATGCCGTGCATGCCGATGACAAAAGCGAAATGCTGCACCAGATAGCCGAGCACTCCCTCCAGCAGAAACATGACCAATCCGTTCGCATTCATACCGCCTTGCCTCGATTCCATGCGCAGATCGTCCGATAGACGATCCAGAATACAAATCCGTGAATCAGCACATCGCCGATGCTCATGATGCTGAAGCCCACGTCGATCCAGTCGCCCAGCAGCTTCAGCTTTGTCGAGCCGTCCATCAGCACGTGCAGTCCGTCTCCCGCCGCCGCCATCGCGCCGTCGCGATAGTAGCCCGTCCATCGGGACAATGTGGGATAGACCGGCATTTTCCCGCCGTTGACCGACATCACCCAGCGATTGAGCATCGTTCCGATCACCGTCATCGCCGCGCCGGCGCAGGCCTCGCGATACAGCCGGTGACGAAAAATCGGAAACAGCAGCGCCAGCAGATACGCCGTCTGAATCGCGGACGCCCAGCGAATAAAAATGTAAACCTCATTCCATGCGCAGATCTGCGCCGTCCAGAAAAACAGCTCGACGGCGGCCAGCGGAAGCAGGCTCCAGTCCCTCGTGAGACAAGCGAAGCGCATCCCGCGCACACGAGCCAGAATGCAGGCGGCTACGACGAATAGAATCACCCGTTCCGCCCCCATTTCTGCAATTTTTCTGCATAGACGGAATTGTTACGCAACAAATTCTTCTATTTCACCGTCTAAGTAACTTTATTATAGCGTCAACCCCTGCCGTTGTCAATGCCAATTCCGTCAACATCTTGAAAAAAGCAAGAATTTGTCAGTTTTCCCTGCATATTTCAAAATCCTTGCATGAAATTTGTTAATGTATTATAATGCAATATGCGGAGGTGATCAGAGATGAATCCCGAAAGGATTCTTTCGAATTTTACACCGGACTGTGAACAGGAAAAGCAGGATCGGCGGCGCATGCTCGAGCTGCTCGGCGAGGGGCGCGATCTGCTGCATCGCGACAACGAAAGCGCTCACTTCACCGCGTCGTCGTGGATCGTCTCCCCCGACCGTCGTCGGGCGCTGATGGTCTACCACAATATCTATCAGAGCTGGTCGTGGACGGGCGGTCATGCGGACGGCGAGTCGAATTTTCTGCGCGTCGCCCTGCGGGAGGCACAGGAGGAAACGTCAATTTCCTGCGTGCGTCCGCTGTCCGAAGCGCCGCTGTCGCTGGAGATTCTCCCCGTCGCGCCCCACTTCAAGCGGGGCAAGTTCGTCTGCGCCCACGTCCATCTGAACGTAACCTACCTTCTAGAAGCCGATCCGGCGCTTCCGCTGAGCGTCAAGCCCGACGAAAACAGCGGTGTGCGCTGGTTTCCCGTAGAGGAGGTGCTCGGCGCGGTCAGCGAGCCCTGCATGCGCGTGGTCTATCGGAAGCTGATGGAGAAGGCAGCCGATTTCTCCTGACAAACCGTGCCGCTTAAACAAAGGAGCTCGGAGATGTTCTCCGGGCTCCTTTGTTATTCGTCGTCGTCCTCGGGCATGTTTTCCGCCCATTCGGGCATTTCCGGCTCGGCTTCGGGCTGAAGCACCTCTTCCACCCGGGCAAGGAGTCTGTCCATTCCCGTTCCATCTTCAGAGGAATAGGTCAGAACCTCCCAGGGCTGCACGGCCAGCGCGCGGCAGATCACCGGAATGGAGCGGCCGCGCTGGGCCTTGGACAGCTTGTCCGCCTTGGTGGCCACCACGGTAAATGGAAGATTGTAATGCCGAAGGTACTCGGTCATCATCTGATCCTCCTGCGTGGGCGCGTGACGGATGTCCACCAGCTGGAGCACGTGCCTGAGATTCTTCGATCCCTCCAGATAGCCCTCGATCATCGCCGCCCAGCGCTCGCGCTCCTGCCGCGGCGCGCGGGCAAAGCCGTAGCCCGGCAGATCCACAAAGAAGAATTCCTCGTTGAGCAGATAGAAGTTCACCAGTCGGGTCTTGCCCGGCTCCGACGACGTGCGCGCCAGCTTGGAATTGTGGGCGAAGCTGTTAATCAGCGACGACTTGCCCACGTTGGATTTGCCCGCGAGGGCAATCTCCGGCAGGCCCTGTCCCGGAAAGGGCTTCAGCTCCGCCAGCGAGGTCACGAATTTCGATTTCTTGATCGTCATACGGCCAGCCTCATGTCCTCTCTGCGCTTCAGCACCCGCTCCAGCGCCTCGTCCACGTCGGAAATCAGACGGATGTTCAGCTCCCCGCGAACGCTCTCGTCCAGCTTTTCCAGATCGCGCTCGTTCTCCGCCGGCAGCATCAGCTCGGTGATGCCCATGCGATAGGCCGCCAGCAGCTTTTCCTTCACGCCGCCGATGGGCAGCACCCGTCCGCGCAGCGTCACCTCGCCGGTCATAGCCACGGCGTTGTCCGCGGGAATTCCCGTCACGGCGGACATCAGCGCGCAGGACAGCGCCACGCCGGCCGAGGGGCCGTCCTTGGGCGTCGCGCCCTCGGGCACGTGGATGTGCACGTCATGCTTTTCGAAGAAATCCTCCTCCGCTCCAAACCGCTTCAGCCGCGCGCGCACGATGCTGCGCTCCAGATGGGCCGATTCCTTCATCACGTCGCCCAGACTGCCCGTCAGCTCAAGCTGACCTTTTCCCGGGAAAAGCACAGCTTCCACCGGCATGACCTCGCCGCCGACGCTCGTCCACGCGAGACCATTGACCACGCCCACGGCGGGCTTCGGCTCGGTGCGCATGCGCAGATAGACCGGCGCGCCGAGATACTGCTTCAGGTCGGCGGGCTTGATCGCCGCCGGGCCGCGCTCGGGATTCTCCACGAATTCCAGCGTCACCTTGCGGCAGATCTTGCCGATCAGCCGCTCCAGCGTGCGCACGCCGGATTCCCGGGTGTAGCCGTCGATGATGGCGGAAAACGCCTTTTCGGACAGCTTCAGCTGCGCCTTCTTCAGGCCGTGAGCCTCCAGCTCCTTGGGCAGCAGATGGCGTCTGGCAATCTGCACCTTCTCCTCCAGCGTATAGCTGGGCACCTCGATGAGCTCCATTCGATCCAGCAGCGCCCGGTCGATGGTCTCGGTGGTGTTGGCCGTGGTAATGAACAGCACGTCCGAAAGGTCGAAGGGCGCTTCCAGATAGTGATCACGGAACTCTCGGTTCTGCTCGGGATCCAGCACCTCCAGCATGGCCGAGGCGGGATCGCCGCGCATGTCGCTGGCCATCTTGTCGATCTCGTCGAACAGGAACACGGGGTTCATGGTTCCGCACTGGCTGATCTGGGAGATGATTTTTCCCGGCATCGCGCCCACATAGGTCTTGCGATGGCCGCGAATCTCCGCCTCGTCGTGCACGCCGCCCAGCGAAACCTGGGTGAACTTCCGTCCCAGCGCCCGGGCCACCGACCGCGCGATGGAGGTCTTGCCCACGCCGGGCGGGCCGACCAGGCAGAGGATGGGACTCTTGGCGCCCTTCGTCGCCGCGCGCACCGCGAGGAACTCGATCAGGCGCTCCTTGACCTCCTTCATGCCGTAATGGTCGGCCTCCAGCACCCTCCGTGCATGGCGGATATCGATGTTCTCGGGATCCTTCACATCCCACGGCAGCTCCAGCATATACTCGATGTAATTCTGGCTGACCGCGCTCTCCGGGGCCTGCACCGCCGTGCGCGCCAGCCGCTTGAGCTCCTTGGACACACGCTCCCGGGCCTCGTCGTTCATCTTGGACTTGGCCAGCTTGGCGCGCAGCTCGGCGATTTCCTCGTCCTCATTGTCGCCCAGCTCGTCCTGAATGGCATGAATCTGCTCCCGAAGGTAGTATTCGTGATTCGCGCGATCCATGTATTCCCGCACGCGCTGCTGAATCTTGCCCTCCAGTGCCTCGACCTCCAGCTCCTCGGCCAGCAGCTTCAGCAGCATCTCCAAGCGATCATCCACGCGCGCGCACTCTAAAAGCGCCTGACGGTTTGCCAGGTTCTTCAGCATGCCCGCCCCAGCCGCGTCGCAGAAGCATCCCGCATCCTGCTCGCCCTCCAGCGCTGAGAGCAGCTCCGGCATCTCCGCGCCGCGCTCGCGCACGATCTGGCGGCAGAGCTCCAGCGCCGTGCGCATCGAAGCCTGACGCTCCGCCGTGAGCTTGACCGCAGCCGACTCCTCGGCCGCGACCTCGGCGATCTGCATCTCGCCTGCCTCGAGAACCTCCATCAGAATAGCGCGATAGAGACCCTCCACCAGCACACGAACCACCTGATCGGGCTGCTGCGCAATCTGACGAATCTTGACCACGGTGCCCGTGGTATACAGATCCGTCTCGGAGGGATGATCCAGCGTCGAATCGCGCTGTGCCGTCAGGAACAGCCGCCCGTCCTCCTCCATGGCCTTCTTCAGCGCGTTCAGCGAACGCTCGCGGCCAAGATCCACGGTGACGACCGTATTCGGAAAAACAACCAGTCCGCGCAGCGGCACCAGCGGCAGCTTCGCGTACTCCTGCTTGCTCTGTTTTCTATTCAATGAAGCAAACCTCCAACAGTATTCTATCACATTATACAAAACCCGCGTTAAAAATCAAGGGGCGAAGGCGTGGGGATTTCCGCCAGCGCAGGCGATTTCATGAAAAAACCGCCTCCACTGACGAAGACGGCTCGTTTTCAAAGACATCTTATCCGAGAATTTCTCCCAGCGCGTCGGACACGTCGGACAGCTGAGCAAGCGTGAGCGCCTCGCCGCGCACCTTATCGCTCAGTCCCGCGGCGCTGAGCACCGCCTGCGTCTGCTCCTGAGACACGCCAAAGGAGGTTTTGAGGTTGTTGGCCAGCGTCTTGCGACGCATGGCGAAGGCGGCCTGAACCACCCGGCGATAGAGCGCCTCGTCCTTCGGCGTAACGATGGGCGCGTCCCACGCGTCGATCTTCAGAAAGCAGGACACGACGTGGGGCACGGGATCGAACCGCTCCGGCGGCACCTCCTCCACCACCTCTGCGCGTCCATAGGCGCGCACCGTGGCCGCCAGCGCGCACCACTGCTTGCTGCCCGGCTCGGACATGAGCCGCTGCGCCGCCTCCTTCTGCACCATGATGGCGATGGACGCGGGCGGGTTCTTTGCGCCCACCAGCTTCGTCAGAATGTCCGCCGTGATGTAATACGGAAGGTTCGCCACCACTCTGTATTGCTCACCGAGGGTGCGCGCCGTCAGCGCGTCCACGTCGCACCGGAGAAAATCACAGTATTCCACTTTCGCGTTTTCGTGAGGCGCGAGCACGTCGTTCAGCACCGGCGCGAGCCGCTCGTCCAGCTCCACCGCCAGCACCTTCTCCGCGCGCTCGGCCAGCAGCGCCGTCATCACGCCCGCGCCGGGGCCGATTTCCAGCACGCGATCCTCGGGCCGCACGTTGATTTCGTCCAGCAGTCCGGACAGAAAGCGATCGTCCAGCAGAAAATTCTGGCCCAGCGAATGGGTGGTTCGGAAGCCGTGCTTGTCCAGCGCAACCCGGGCGCGCAGTCCCGCGGAGGGCAAAATGGTCATGGAGCGCTCATCCTTTCGGAGGTTTTGAAGAAAAAGAGAGGGCCGCCGGCCTACCGCCGCACGGCCCTCGCCGGGAAATCACTTGGTGCCGAACAGGCGGTCGCCCGCGTCGCCCAGGCCGGGAATGATGTACTTGGACTCGTTGAGCTTTTCGTCGATGGCGGCGATGTAGAGATTCACGTCGGGATGAGCCTCCTGCAAGGCCTTCACGCCCTCGGGGCAGCCCACGAGGCACATCAGCGTGATGGACTTGCAGCCGCGCTTCTTGATGAAGTTGATGGCGGCGATGGAAGAACCGCCCGTCGCCAGCATGGGATCCACGACGATCAGGTCGCGCTCGGCCACGTCCGTGGGCAGCTTGCAGTAGTATTCCACAGGCATGTGGGTCTCGGGGTCACGATACAGGCCGATGTGGCCGACGCGGGCCGCGGGAACCAGG
Organism: uncultured Eubacteriales bacterium; assembly: GCA_900553265.1. Lineage (GTDB taxonomy): Bacteria > Bacillota > Clostridia > Christensenellales > Aristaeellaceae > Faecivicinus. The sequence continues at coordinate 20,221 of USDD01000028.1, read as the reverse complement.
CGCATCACGCCGTCCACCATGCCCAGACCGGCGCGCAGAATCGGGACGATGCCCAGCTTCTTGCCGGCAATGACCTTCGACGTGCACTTCGCCACGGGAGTCTCGATTTCGATCTCCTTCAGCGGAAGCTCGCGGGTCACTTCATAGGCCATCAGCATCGAGATTTCTTCCAGCAGCTGGCGGAAATCCTTCGTGCCGCAATTCTTGTCGCGCATCAGTGTCAGCTTGTGCTGTACCAGAGGATGATCAACAACGTGTACCGTGCTCATGGAAAAACGCCCTCCATTTTCACCGCAGTGCGGTTTGTCCTGTGTCTAACGTTCCAATTATAGCGCATTCAGCCGCGCATTACAAGCGGCTCCTGTAAAAATTCGGCTCATTTTGTCACAGCATGCAAAAACCGGCAGAGCTCGAAAGCCTCGCCGGTCTGCGATTTATAGAATTTTCTTTTCCTGTTCGGACACGATCCGCGCCATCTCGTCCCACTTCTTCTCCATGTCCGCCACCAGCTTGAACTGGGTGCGGCAGCGGTCGAGATTGTGCTCCGGCCGATGGATGCGGAAGTACACGTCGCCGGACAGATAGTCCGTCAGGAAGCGCACGCCGCACTCCAGCGTCATCAGCTTCGCGCCCATGGGCAGCGTCCGCCGCTCGGTCTCGGTCAAGTTCGCGCCGCAGGCCTCCATGAAGCCGCGGGTGTAGGCCTCGAACAGCTTCAGCGACATCTCGACCCTGCTCAGATCCGTCTCGTCCTCAGCCGCGGTGGACGCGCCGAAGCGGATGGAATCGCCGTAGTCGAAGGCCGCCAGTCCGGGCATCACCGTGTCCAGATCGATCACGCAGATGGGCCTGCGCGTCTCGGCGTCGAACAGCACGTTGTTGAGCTTGGTATCGTTGTGCGTCACGCGCAGCGGCAGCTCGCCCTTTTCCAGCAGCGCCATCATCGCGCCAGCCTCGGCCTCGCGCGCCAGCGCAAAGTCCACCTCCGCGCGCACGGACGCAAGCCGCCCGCAGGAATCCTTCTCCATGGCCTCGTGCAGCTGGCGATAGCGGTCGCGGGTGTCGTGAAATTTGGCGATGGTCTCACTCAGCGTCTCGGCGGGAAAATCCGCCAGCTGGCGCTGGAAATCGCCGAAGGCCACGGCGGAGAGGTAGAAGTCCTCCTCCGTCTGCGCCGCCTGAAGGCACAGGCTGTCGCGGACGAAATCGTACATGCGCCACCAGCCGCCCTCCGCATCATGGATGACGTTTTCGCCGTCCGCCGCCGGAACCAGATGCATCGTGTGGCGCGAATCGGGATCCTTTTTCGCGATCCATCCCGTGACCGCCGCGATGTTGCGCATCAGCGCGGGCACGTCCCGGAAGATCTCGCTGTTGATCTTCTGGAGGATGTACTTTTCGCCCGCGTCGGTCTGAACCAGATAGGTCTCGTTGATATGTCCGCTTCCATAGCGTTCGCAGGAGACGACGCTCCCCTTCACCTGAAAGCGGGATGCAATTTCATTGTTCATGCTTTCCTCCGAGCTTCAGCGGCGGTCGTAAATCGTCCGTCCGCCCAGAATGGTCGTGCTGATCTCGAACCGATCGTCCGCCAGCGCCAGATCCGCGTCCTTGCCGACCTCGATGGAACCCTTGCAGCCGTCCAGACCGATGCAGCGCGCGGGCGTCAGGCTGGCCATTTTCACCGCCTCGGGAATCGTCAGGTCGGTGTTGTCCAGCATGTTCTTAATCGCGTGGTTCAGCTTGAGCACGCTTCCGGCGATGGTGCCGTCCTTCAGATGGCACTGAATGCCCTGAAGGGTGAACTCCTGCCCGCCCAGCGTGTAGGTTCCGTCCTCCAGTCCCGTCGCGCGCAGGCAGTCGGTGATGAGCGCGAGGTTTTCGCCCTTCATCTTCGCCACCAGCTCGAACAGCGCCCTGTGGACGTGGAACGTGTCGGCGATGAGCTCGCAGGTCACGCGCCCGTCGGTGAGCGCCGCGCCCACCACGCCTGGATCGCGCTGATGCAGCCCCGTCTGAGCGTTGAACAGATGGGTCACGTGGCGCACGCCCGCGTCGATGGCCGCCTTGGCCTGATCGTAGGTCGCCGCGGTGTGGCCCATGGAGATGCGCACGCCGGGCTGCTTCGCCATTTCGCGAATGCAGTCCATATTGCCATCGACCTCGGGCGCGATGGTGAACAGCCTGATCACATCGGCGTATTCCTTCAGGAAGGCCGCGTCGCCCGGGCGGACGTGCTCTTCGGCCTGCGCGCCCTTCCTGGCCGCGTTGATGAACGGGCCCTCGGCATTCGCGCCGACGATGGCCGCGCCCATCCAGTCGTCCTTCCGGCTCTCGGCCATGGCGCGGCGAATCTGGGCGAAGGCCCTTCTCAGGTCGTCGTAGGAAACCGTCATCGTGGTGGGCAGGAAGGCGGTGACGCCGTTCTTCGCCACGCCCTGCGCCATCACCTTCAGGCCCTCGAAGCTGCCGTCGGAGGCGTCCTCGCCCTGATAGCCGTGAATGTGCAGATCCATCAGTCCCGGAAGCACCATCCGCCCCTGCGCGTCCAGCCGCTCGGCCCCGGCGGGAATCCCCCCGGGTGCGACAATGCCCAGAATCTTCCCGTCGTACAGCAGCGCGCGGTTTTCCAGAACCTCGCCGGGCAGAACAAGCCGTCCGTTGACAATCGCCTTCATGGACATCGCCGCCTTACAGCTCCGCGGCCGCCTCGCGATCCAGCAGCACGGTCACATTGCGATGCAGCTGCAGGATGGACGCGGGGCACTTGGGATCGATTTCGCCGTTGACCATGGCGCGAACTGCGTCGGCCTTGCCCTTGCCGAAGGCGAGCATGATGACCTTTCTGGCGCTCATGATGCCGCCCATGCCCAGCGTGATGGCCTGCTTCGGCACGTCCTCGCGATGCTCGAAGAAGCGCTTGTTCGCGTCGATGGTGGAGTCGGTCAGATCGACCACGTGAGTGCCCTTGTAGAACACGCCGCTGGGCTCGTTGAAGCCGATGTGGCCGTTGTTGCCGATGCCCAGAACCTGCACGTCGATGCCGCCCTCGGCCTCGATCATCTCGTCGTAGTGCTTCGCGTCCGCCGAGTGATCCGCGCCGGTGCCGCAGGGCACGTGAGTGTGATCCTTGTCGATGTTGATGTGGTCGAACAGATTCTTGTCCATGAAATAGCGATAGCTCTGGTCGTGAGTGCCGTCCAGACCGATGTATTCGTCGAGGTTGTAGGTATACACATTGGAGAAGTCCAGCTCCTTCGCGTCGCAGCGGCGCGCGAGCTCCTGATACATGGGCACGGGCGTGGAGCCGGTGGCCAGACCCAGCACAGTCTTTTTCTGGCTCTTCATCACGTCGGCAATAATGTCCGCCGCGGCCACAGCCGCATCCTGCGCATGATCGAAAATACGAATCTCCATGAGAACATCCTCCTGTTTGTCTGCAATGATTCGGGAATCGCTTCCTTACCTGTTTATGTTATTCCTTCTCCGGCATTTCGTCAAGCGCGGCTTCTTTAATTTCGGTCGCGACTTGTTTCTTTTCGGGCGAAATCCGCGGTTGACACTCCCTGAAAGCACGGGTATAATGAAACGGAAGTGATTTTTCAAAGGACAGCAGAGCGATGAACGAAAGAATTCAATCCATTATTTCCGCCATACTGCCCCCGGACGATACCGCCATGGAGGCCGCCCGCGCCCGCCAGCTGAGTCTGGCCAAGCCGCCGCGCAGTCTGGGCCGTCTGGAGGAGCTGAGCATACAGATTGCAGGACTGACCGGCCGATTGGACTACAGGGTCGACCGCCGGCGCATCCTCGTCTTCGCGTCGGACAACGGCGTGGTCGAGGAAGGCGTGGCCTCCGCGCCCCAGAGCGTGACGCTGGCCCAGACGATCAACATCGCCCGCGGACTGACGGGCTGCGGCGTGCTGGCGCGGCATTTTCACGCCGAGACCGATGTGATTGACCTGGGCGTGAACGCCGACTTCCACGCGCCCGGCGTGCGCTGTGAAAAAATCGCCCACGGAACGAAGAACTTCGCCCGGGAGCCCGCCATGACCCGCGAGCAGGCCGAGCGCGCGCTGTGCATCGGCTTCGACGCGGTGGAGCGCGCCAAGGCCGACGGAATCGAAATTCTCGGTGTCGGCGAGATGGGCATCGGCAACACCAGCACCTCCTCGGCGGTGCTGTCCGCGCTGCTGGGCCTGCCCGCGGCGGAGACGGTCAGCCGGGGCGGCGGCGTGAACGACGAAGGCTTCCTGCGCAAAAAGGAGATCATCGACCGCGCCATCGAGCGCTATCGCCCGGATCCCTCCGATCCCGTGGACGTGCTGTCCAAGGTGGGCGGCTTCGATCTATGTGGCATGACCGGCGCGTTCCTCGCGGCGGCGCATCACCGCATTCCCGTGGTCATCGACGGCTTCATCAGCGTCGTAGCCGCCCTGTGCGCGGCGAAGATGCAGCCCGCGAGCGTCTGCGCCATGATTCCCTCCCACGCCTCCATGGAGCGCGGCTACAGCCGGGCCATGGACGCGCTGGGGCTGAAGCCGATGCTTCTCATGGACATGCGCCTCGGCGAGGGCAGCGGCTGCCCCATCGCCTTCGAAATCGTCTCCGCGGCCATGGACGTGCTTGAGAACATGGCCACCTTTGCCGAAGCCGCCATCGACGACGGTTATCTTCAGGAAATCCGCGACAACGAAAGGTTTCAGAGCTGAGCCATGAGCACATTCATCTCCGGCGGCTGCAAGAACGGCAAGTCCTTCTACGCCCAGCAGATCGCCAGGGCGGCGGGTTCGCCGCTGTACTACATCGCCACCATGATTCCCCACGACGACGAGGATCAGGCGCGCATCCGCCGTCATCGCGACGAGCGCGCGGGCTGGGGCTTTGAGACGCTGGAATGCGGCAGCGACATTCTGTCCTGTCTGGAGCATGCCGACGCAAACGGCTCGTTTCTTCTGGACAGCGTGACGGCGCTGCTCTCCAACGAAATGTTCTCGCCCGACGGCTTTCACCCGGAGGCGGCCGCGAAAATCGCCGACGAGCTGTGCCGCTTCGTGGGACGCGCGCCAAAGACCGTGCTGGTGTCCGACTTCATCTATTCCGACGCGATGGAATACGACGAATGGACGCTGGCCTACCGGCGGGGACTTGCGCAGATTGACCGCGCGCTGGCTCGGGCCTGCGACCGGGTGATCGAGGTCTGCGCCGGTCAGATCATCTGCTATAAGGGGGAAACGCCGTGAAGATTCTCCACGCCTTCGTCATGTGTCTGAGCATGTTCTGCGCGCTGCCCGTGCCCTGTAAAACCTGGGACGAGGACGCGCGCGGCCTGATGACCGCCTGTCTGCCCGGCGTGGGTATGGTCATCGGCGCACTGTGGCTGGCGCTGGGCGCGCTGGGTCGACGGCTGCTGCCGCCGATGCTGGCCGCCGCCTGGATCGCCTCGCTGCCCTTCCTGCTGACGGGCTTCATGCATCTGGACGGCTTTATGGATACGGTGGACGCCATTCTCTCCTGGCGCAGCCCGGAGGAGCGTCAGAAAATCCTGAAGGACGTGCACTGCGGCTCCTTTGCCGTGGTGGGGATTGTGCTGCTGATGATGGGCATGTTTGCCGCGGCGGCGGAGCTGAGCGGCAGGTCGCTCAGGCCGCTTCTGCTGCTGCCCGTAGCCTCGCGCTGCCTGTCGGCGTTCTGCGTCACGTTCTTCCGGCCCATCGGCCACAGCGAATACGCGTCGCTGAACCGAAATCTCGGAACGCCCGCCGCCGCGCTGATCATGCTGGCGCTGACCCTGCTGGCGGGCGCGCTCTGGCTGGGCTGGAGCGCCGTCGGGCCACTGCTGGCCGTCGTGGCCGGCTACAGCGCGGCGATGCTGTGCGCGATGCGCTCGCTCAGGGGCGTGTCGGGGGATCTGGCCGGATACGCGCTGTGTGTCGGCGAGCTCTGCGGTCTTGCCGCAATGGCGATTTTTTAGGAGGCAGCCATGATTTTTATTCTCGGAGGAAGCGATCAGGGCAAGACGGATTTTGCGCTGGAGCGCTTCGGACGGACGGCGGACGACGTGTTCGTCTGCGATGAGGAAACCCGCGAAATCGACTTCTCCAAACGCGTCGTCGCCCACATCGAGTGCTTTGCGCTGGGCTGCGTGCGCCGCGGCGAGGAGCCGGTCGAATACTGGCTTGCACACATGGGCGAAATGCGCGCGTCCATTCTCATCTCCGACGACGTGTCCTGCGGCATCGTGCCCATCGACACGACGCTGCGCGCCTGGCGCGAGGCCAACGGCCGCGCCAACAACCGCCTCGCCCGGGAGGCCGGAGAGGTCTGGCGTGTGTTCTGCGGACTGGGGCAGCGGCTGAAATGAAGCGCCTGATTCTAATTCGCCACAGCCTGACCACGGGCAACGAGCGCCGCTGGTATTATGGCAGCGCCGATCTTCCCCTCTCGGACGCGGGCCGCGCGCTATGCAAGGACAAACGCGGGCAACTTCCCGTCTCGCAGAGCGCTCAGTTCGCCACCACCGGCATGCTGCGCACGGAGCAGACGCTTCAACTGCTGTTCGGCGACGTGCCCCACGCCGTTTTTCCGTCTCTTCGAGAAATGGCTCTCGGCAGATTCGAATGCCGCACCTATGACGAGCTGAAGAACGACGCGGATTATCAGCGCTGGCTCTCCGACGCGGATGGAACCTTCGTCATCCCCGGCGGCGAGAGCAACGCGGGTTTTGCGCGGCGCGTGGAGCAGGGTATTCAATCGCTTCTGTGCAAATACGACGGCGAGCTGGTCGTCGTCTGCCATGGCGGAACCATCCGCCGGGCCATGAGCGCCCTCTTTCCTGATTCCGGAAGGAGCTTCTGGGACTGGAAAGCCGAGCCCTGCGGCGGCTATCTCATTGATTTCCGCGAAGGCGCGCCCATTTCTTATCAATCCATCTGAATCGCAACCCCGTTTTAACGCCTTTTCGCTGGCGGAAAAGCGGGGTTTCCTTTATAATGGATAAGATGCGAAATTTCTGAAAGGGCCGCGCAGCGCGGCAGACGCAAAATGAACGAACTGAAATTTTCCGAGCTCGGGCTGATTCCCGAGATGCAGCGGGCCGTGGACGAGCTGGGCTTTGAGCAGACCACCGACATTCAGGCCTCCGCCATTCCCCTCCTGCGCACCGGCGCGGACGTGATCGGCCGCTCCCAGACCGGCACCGGCAAGACGCTGGCCTTCGCCATTCCCGCCATCGAGCGCATCGACCGGGAGGAAGCGCAGCCCACGCCTCAGGTGCTGATTCTCTGCCCCACCCGCGAGCTGGCGCAGCAGGGCTGCGAGGAAATCAAAAAGCTGACGCGCTTCATGCGCGATATCTGGCCGGTGGACGTGTACGGCGGCGCGGCGATGGATCGCCAGATCGCGCGCCTGCGCCGGGCCAATCTGGTCATCGGCACGCCGGGCCGCATCATGGATCACATGCGCCGGGGCACGCTGTCGCTGGCCAATGTAAAGATGGTCGTGCTGGACGAGGCCGACGAAATGCTCAGCATGGGCTTCCGTGAAGACATCGAGACCATTCTGAAGGACGTGCCCGAGGAGCGGCAGACCGTGCTGTTCTCCGCCACCATGCCCGACGCGATTCTCGAGCTGGCCGATCAGTTCCTGCGCGATCCGCAGAAAATCGAGATCAACCGCGAGCAGATCACGCTGGACAACATCCGCCAGCTGTCCATGGAGGTTCCCATGGGCCGCAAGCTGGACGCGCTGGTGCTGCTGCTGCACGCCTACGATCCGAAGCGCTGCATGATTTTCTGCAACACCAAGCTGATGGTGGACGAGGTCTCCACTCATCTGAACAAGAGCGGCTTCACCTGCGAGGCCATCCACGGCGACATGAACCAATCCCAGCGCACCCGCGTGATGGAGGGCTTCAAGGCCGCGCGCCTGCCCATCCTCGTGGCCACCGATGTGGCCGCCCGCGGCATCGACGTCAGCGACGTGGACTATGTCGTCAACTACGACATTCCCCAGAACAGCGAATACTACGTCCATCGCATCGGCCGCACCGGCCGCGCCGGCAAGGAGGGCTGCGCCATCTCGCTGTGCTCCGGCCGCCGCCAGTTCTTCCAGCTGCGCGACACCGCCCGGGAGGTCAAGGCCGAGATCACGCCCGTGCCCATCCCCACCGTAGCGCAGATTCGCGAGCAGATGGACAAGAAGAACCTCGCCCGCGTGCAAGACAGGCTGCTCGCCGGCGTATCCGAGCGCAGCCAGGAGATGGTTTCCCGGCTGCTGGAATCCGGCTACGACCTGACCATGGTCGCCGCCGCGGCCTTCGACCTCTGCTTCGCCCGGGACGATTCCACCCTTCAGGACATCACCTTCGAACGCCGCAGCGCCGACGGCTCGGCTTATCGCAAGCTGGCGCTGAACATCGGCCGCCGACAGCGCGTCGCGCCCAACCACATCGTCAGCGCGCTGGCCGAGCGCGCCAACATCCGCGGCGCGGTCATCGGCAAAATTGAGATCTATGACGACCGCACCATCGTCGGCATCCCCGCCAATCTGGCCGAGGAGGTGCTCCGCGCAGCGCAGGGCATGTCCATCTGCGGCCATCCCGTGGTGTGTTGCCTGCTGCCCGACCGCCCGGCCGCGCGCCCCGCAGATCGCCGCGCTCCCCGGATCGATTTCCGCAAGCCGCGTGTGGAAGGCGCTGACCATCGTCCTCCCCGAAGCGATTTCCGGAAAAATCCGTCAGAAAACGTGGAAACGCAGTGGAACGACGGAGATTTCCACAGACCGAAGTCTGAAAATCGTGGTAATTTCCACAGACCACAGTCGGATAATACCGACCGCCCGGCTCCGCGCGGCAAGATCAGGCTGTCTCCGGAGGCAAAATCCCGTCTCTTGGATGGCGACAACCTCTCCCGCTTCGAAATCGGCAGCAAAAAGCGCAGCGAACGCCCCGATGACCATCGCCGCCGCGACAATCGCGACGCGCACCGCTCTACGCGCCGTCCTCTCCAGAAGAAGCACCACGGATGAGTATAGAGCAATCCCAGTCTGCTAAAAAACAGGGATTGTCAAAAATCTAAAGGACGAGGCGGAACCGCATGGTTCCGCCTCGTCTTCATATGCTGTTTTCTATTCGCCATTCAGCAGCGCAAAAAGCTCTCGGCGAATGATCTCCTTTGCTTCCGCCGAATAGAAGAAATGGCCGCTGCCCGGAACGACAACCGCTTTCGCATTCTCCATCTCCCCGACAACATCCATCGATCTCGCAGAGACAATTTCATCGCGATCCGACTGGATCATGCATATCCGCGCGCGCTGGCGCTTTATCTTTCTGCCGCTCTGAGCGATCAGAAGCGCAAGTCCCGCGTAGGGCTTGACGCAGGTCAGCAGCTCCAGCGGATGTTTCACATCAACGCTGTTCGCCTCTCTCGCCGCCCGCACATACGCATCCGAAGAAGCGTTGGACACAATCGCGCGCCAGCCCATGGCAAAATAGCGCATACTCGGCCGTATTCGGATTGGACAGGCGATAAGCAGCATCCCGTCAAAGCAAATCGCGCCGCTCGCAGCCGCCTCGATTCCGATGAGGCATCCGAGAGAATGTCCGACGAAAAAGACCTTCTCATAGCTTTCGCTCAGCTTCCCGCACAGGCCGCAGAAATACTCCAGCCACTCTCTTTTCCCCGCACGTCGAAAGTCCCGGAGAGAGCCGCCGTGCCCCGGAAGCAGCAGGCTCATGGTGTCGATGTGTTCAGGAAGGCAAGCCGTCAGCTCACGAAACTGCTCAGGGCTTCCCTGAATTCCATGGACAAACAAAACAATCTCTTTTGAACCTGAGCAGCGCGAAAAAGCACAGTGCCGCTCGGCCATACAGCCCTCCTTCGCGCCTCATAAGCGCGACCAATTCTTATATTGCAAAAGACTTTCTCCCATTTTCCATAGAGAAAGGCGGGACGCAGCGTCTCGCCTTTCCATTCACATCGCCGTCACTCCGTGAGCGTGCAGCCGTCCGCCATGGCGAGGGAATCGAGCAGCTCGGAGACGCCGTCGCTCAGCGCGCATTCCGCACCGTAATGGGCCACCAGCTCCAGAGAGCCCAGGCGCTCCACGTCGATGGTGCCCAGCCGCAGATCGCCCTCGGCGAGGTTGATGGGCTGCTCGTCGATCCAGATCGCATCCAGCGCGAAAAACAGCTCGCCGCTGTCGCCGTCCATGAACATCAGCAGGTAACCGCTCGGCTGGTAGTAATAGACGTCCAGATTGTACAGGCCCGCCCAGTCCTCGGGAACCTGCAGCGTGTAGAACTCCGTCTCGATCACGCCGTCCTCCGGAGGAATCAGGTCGCCGCGGCCTTCATTTGGGTTCTCGTCGAAATCGCCTACATTGTCGGGGAGATCGTCCTGAGCGTCTTCAGCGCCTTCCTCGTCGGGAATCACGTCGCCCAGGCCCTCGTTCGGGTCGTCGATGAGATTCTGGTCCATCTCTTCCTCCGCCCATTCCGTCGCGTCGAACAGATCCAGCGAGCCGATCAGCTCGTCGATCGTCGCCGCTTCGTCGTCATAGAAGTCCATGCCGACCTGCGCAGCGAAGAAGAAGTTCATCGTGTCGGTGCGGATGAGCACGGCTTCCACCGCCGACGTGTCCTCGTTCGCGCCCGTCACGGCGAAAATGCGCTCCGCCGGATAGGAGGCGATGGGCTCGACTTCGCGCGGTTCCGCATCGTAGAGCTCGCCCACGTAGTCCGCCGCCATGTCTGCAATGGTGCGCTCCGTGCCGTCGGTCGGAGCCACTTCCCGAACCAGCGTCAGATAAAGCATGCCGTCGTCATAGAGCAGATGCTCCAGATAGTTTCTGCCGCTCTCCGCCTGATCCAGGAACTCAGCGTTCTGGAAAAACGCGGACGTGAGCACGGGCAGTGCGCTCTCCTCCTCTGCCACCGCGCCGACCGCGAACACGCAAAGCGCCAGAACCAGAGCCAGCATCCACCGGAAACCCTTCTTCATACCTTTTCCTCCTCTATCGCACGGGATTTTTCCCGCTGCCGTCCATTGTATGACGAATTTCATTTCCAAATTGTTCCATTCCATTTTTCTGTTTTTCACATAGCATCCCGCAAAAAGCTGTCGGTGCACCGTGCTCCGACAGCCTAGGTTTATTCAGCGGGAACGATCTCCGTTTCCACAGAAGCCGCGTCCTGCGCCGAGGTCTCGGGCAGCGCCGTCACCACGCTGAGCGTAAACGTTGCCTCCGCGCCGCTGGACGAGGCCACGGTGATCACCGCAGTGCCGTAGCCGCCCGTGGGCGTGACCATTCCATTGGCGGAGACCGTGGCCACCAGCGGATTGTCCGAGGTATAGGTCAGCTTCAGATCGTCCGCGTCGGCGGGCATGAGCGTCGCCTTGAGCTGGAAAGGCTCCGTCGCCTGCTCGCGCAGCAGATACAGCTCCTGCATGTCCAGACTGACGGCGTGCACCGTCGTCTGCACGCGCACGGTACAGACGCTCTGGAAGCCGTCCGCCGAGGCTGTCACATACGCCGTGCCGGAGGAAATGGCCGTAACCTGACCGTCCGCCACCGTGACCACTGCGGGATTGGAGCTGGACCACTCCACATGGTGCTGAACGGTGGAATCAATCTGTCCGTCGGCATTCAGGAAGCTGGCCTCCAGCGCATGGGCGTCCCCGCGCTCGATGGTGATGGCCGTGGGATTGACCTGAAAGTCCTTCGCAGCAGCCTCCACACGGATGGCCGTCGTTCCGATCAGGCCGTCCCGGGTCTGCACGGAAATCGTCGCCGTGCCCACGGAAACCGCATGCACCACGCCGCTGTCGTTGACCGAAAGCACGCTGGGATCGTCGCTCTTCCAGCCGACGACCTCATCCGTGGTGTCCTCGGGCAGATAGTGCGTCTGAAGCGGGAACGTGGCTCCCACGCCCACCGTCAGATCCCCGGGCACGATCTGCACCACCGTGCCGCGCACCTGCACCTTCACCCGCGCCGCCGCGGAAAGGCCGCTGGGCGTAGTGGCGACCACATAGGTCTCGCCGGCGCTGACCGCCGTCACACGGCCCGCCGCGTCCACCCGCACAATGTCGGGATTGGACGACATCCACTCCACGCGCTGATCCGTCGCGCCCTGATTGAACCGGCAGGAAAGGCCGCTCACATCGCCCTTCTCCATGACCAGCTCCTTGGTATTCAGCTCAAACAGCGTCACCGGCACGCCCGAGACCTCCACGTCCACCGTAGCCGACGCGCCTCCCCTGGCCAGCAGCCTCAGCCGCGTCCTGCCCGGCGCGATGGCCGTCACGAGGCCGTCGGCGCTGACCTCGGCGATGGAGGAATCCTCCGACGAAAAGCTCACCGCCTGCGCCTGATCGGCGCGCAGCGTATATTGAAGCGTATAGGTATCGCCCGGATCCATTCGAACAGAGCGAACACCGGGAATCAGCCGGTCCTCCTGCCCCGCCCGCATCGGCGCAGCCAGCAGAATGCCCAGAATCAGCACAAACGCCAGCGCCGACAGCTTTCCGAACGCGGTTCTCATGAATCAACCTCCAGCATGACAATAAAACTCCACATATATTATACGTTAATCAGCCATTGCCGGTCAACCTTTTTCCCGAAAAAACACGTCGGATTCCGCAAAAAAACACATGCCTCGGCATTGATGTTCTACGGATTCCGGTTTATAATGGAAGCGGTCAAAGACATACAGGAGGTTTTCGCCATGGCAAAGCATCTGATCGTCATTTCCAACGACGCAATGGTCTATGAAGATGTCGAGATTCTCAAAACGCTTCCTAATTTCAGCCGCTACTGGCCGCAGATGTGCCGCGTCGACCGGGTTCGCAGCATCTATCCCTCCATCACCTATCCCTGCCACTGCACGATGATGACCGGCGTATATCCCGACCGGCACGGCGTGGTCAACAACGAGCAGATCATCATGGGCGAGCTTTCCTCGCCGTGGATTCACTTCCGCGACGCGGTCTGCGCGCGCACCATTTTCGACTACGCCAAGGCCGCGGGAATGACCACGGCGGCGGTGTTCTGGCCGGTTACGGGCAACGACCCGTCCATCGACTATCTGGTCGACGAATTCTGGCCGCAGCTGCCCGGCGAGACTACCCGGGAATGCTTCGCCCGCTCCGGCAGCAGCCCGGAGGTGCTGGAGAAGATCGTCGACCCGAACCTGCACTTCGTCGTCAACCGCGACCGCCAGCACCCCTATGCCGACAGCTTCGTCATGGGCTGCGCCTCGGCGATGGTTCGCGAATTCAAGCCCAATCTGCTGATGGTGCACCCGGCGCATGTGGACGGCTATCGCCACGCCACCGGCCTGTTCACCGAGCGCGTAAAGCAGGGCCTCTACGAGATGGATTACTGGTTCGGCGATCTGGTCAAGGCCACGCAGGACGCGGGCGTCTTCGAGGACACCGACTTCATTCTCACCTCCGACCACGGCCAGATGAATATCGTGCGCACCATCTCACCCAACGTCATTCTCGCCGAGCACGGCCTGATCGACGTGGACGCGGACGGCAATTTTGTCGACTATCGCGCCTTCTGCAAGTCCACGGCCCTTTCCAGCCACGTCTACCTGAAGAATCCCGACGACAGGGCGCTGCGCGACGAGGTTTACGCGCTGCTGACCGATCTTTGCCGTCAGGAGGTCTACGGCATCAGCCGCGTGTTCACCGCCGAGGAGGCGCAGCGCGAGGAGCATCTTGCCGGCGGCTTCTCCTTCGTGCTGGAGAGCGACGGCTTCTCCGCCTTCACCAACGAATGGCGCAGACCCTATGTGCGCAATCTGGACGTGAGCGACTATCGCTTCGGCCGCGCCACCCACGGCCATCTGCCCGAGAAGGGCCCGCAGCCCACGCTGTTCGGCTTCGGCCCCAGCCTGAAGCCCGGCGCAGCGCTGGAGCACGCCCGTCTGGTGGATCAGGCTCCCACCTTCGCCCACATCCTCGGTCTGGAGATGGAGAACGTCGACGGCCGCGCGCTGGATGAGCTGCTGAAGTGATTCTTCTATAAATGACGCAGAACGCCTCCCGACATGCAGTCGAGAGGCGTTTCTATTCTACGGTCTTCGCACCTCGATGAGGAGCAGGCGGCCTTCCTTTACGGTAATCTCCGCCGTCTGATCGGGCAGCACCTCGTTGCTGGTGGCGTACTGATATTCGCAGGTGATCTCGCCGTCCTCCAGCGGGAATTTCGCGCCGCGGATGGTCACGCCCCGAGCCAGCCCGGAGACGTTCAGCAGCGAGAAGTACGGGCAGTCGTCCTGCACATGCGCCGGCTCCCGGGAGACGATTCGCATCTCGGAATAGTCGTCTACCGCCATGACGCGCTTGTTCGCCGCGTCCAGCATCAGCAGAATGCCCACGTTGGCCAGCGTGTGATCCAGCCGCGCGCCCATCGCGCCCAGAAGCAGAAACTCCTCGAAGCCCCGGCGCAGCGCCTCCTTTACCGCGAAAACGCTGTCCGTGTCGTCCTTCTCCCGGGGCAGCACGATGGTCTCCACCGGCAGATGCGGGTTTTCATGGGAATCAAAGTCGCCGACGATCAGGTCGGGTGCGGCGCCGAGGCCCTCCCGATGCTTCAGCCCGCTGTCGCAATAGATGACGAAGTCGTCCGCTCGCAGATAGCTGCGGACGAAATCATACGCGCGGATGTCCGCGCCGCCGACGATGACGCAGCGCCTCATGGTTCTCTCTCCCTTCAAATTGGAAAGAGCCGGATGAGCTTGTCCGCTCCCCGGCTCTCCTTTGGCAAACTTCGTCTTTTACGCTTCGACGGTAACGCCGGCCTTTTCCAGAATGGTCGGAACGTTCTTCTCCGCGCCGATGGCCATGATGTGCACGCCGTCGCAGATGCCGGAATCCTTGATCTTGGCGATCAGCTCCGCCGCCATCTCGATGCCCAGCTTGGCCGGCAGGCCCTTCACGCCCTTTTCCTTGCCCTCGGCCGCCGCCGCCGCGAGACGATCGATCTGATCCTGCGGAACCGCGATGCCGGGGACATTCTCGTTCATGTACTTGGCCATGCCCGCCGCCTTCAGCGGGATGATGCCGGCCATGATGTGAGTCTTGATGTTGGCCTTGTCCACCGCGTCCATGAAGCGCTTCAGGCTCTCGAGATCGAAGATACCCTGAGTCTGAATGTACTTCGCGCCCGCGTCCACCTTCTGACGCAGCTTGTTGATCTGAAGAATCTGAGGCTCGTAGACGGGTGTGACCGCCGCGCCCTTGTAGAACTTCGGCGCGCCGCCGGCCAGCTCGTTGCCGCCGCAGTCCAGACCGGTGGCTTCCATGGTGGACAGCATGCGCAGGATGCCCACGGAGTCGAGGTCGTAGACGGGCTTGGAATTCTTGCAGTCGCCGACCATGGTGTGATCGCCGGTGAGCGCCAGCATGGTGTCGATGCCGAACGCCGCAGCGGAGAGCATGTCGCCCATGATGGCCATGCGGCTGCGGTCGCGGCCGGTCATCTGGATGATGGGCTCCAGGCCCGCCAGCTTCAGCTTGACGCACAGGCCCAGCGAGGAGGCCTTCAGACATGCGGACTGCATATCGGTGACGTTGATGGAGTGAACCTTGCCGCGCAGAACCTCGGCGGCCTCCATCTGTTCGGTAAAGTCAAAGCCCTTCGGGGGCGCCATTTCCGCGGTTACGCCAAACTGACCATTTTCCAGTGCTTTCTGAAGCGCGCTCATCACTTGTTCCCCCTAATGTTGATCGTTCTCGGATAGGCAACCTTCTCGTAGCCCTTGTCTTCGCGGGTGACGCCGATCTTCTCCTCCTGGCCGATGGCGACGAGCTTGTTGTAGATCTCGATCCACGCGCAGGGATTCTCGGGATTGACCTCGCACTTGCCGTTGCGGGAACCGCCGCAGGGGCCGTTCACCAGCGACTTGGCGCAATGGGCAATGGGGCAGATGCCGCCGGTCTGACCCAGCACGCAGTCGCCGCACATGTGGCACGCTTCCTCAAACAGACCCAGCTTGACGGACTCGCCCAGGAACATGGTGTTGTTGGACGGATAGGTGGGGCACTTGGCGTACTTGGCCATGCACTGCACGCCGTCGCCGCAGGACATGCCCACCACCGCGTCCGGCTCGGTGGGATTGATCTTCTTGAGCATAATGTTGCGGGTCATGCCGTTCATGCAGCAGTAATCAGACATGGCGGTGGCCACGACCGTCTTGCCGTGCGCTTCCAGATACTTCTTCATTTCGGCGACTTCCTTTTCGCCGCCGGTGGCGCAGGCCTGGGCGCAGCTGGCGCAGCCGATGATGGCGATCTTCTTCGCGTCGCCGATCATGGCCATCAATTCTTCGATGGGCTTCTTCTGCGTAATAATCATGGAAAATACTCCTTATGTTCCCGACGCGCGGGAGAGTCTTTGGGTTCCACGCAAACGCGCGCTTCCTAATTCATCTTTATTATAGCGCTTTGAAACCAATAAATCAAGTTCATTCGGCAAACAGGTGGAAAAGCTCAAACTGTTCTTTACGTATGCGTAAAAAAGCACTCCTTCGAGCGCCTTTTGTCGAATTACCGATCCTTTTCCGAGCCGATGAATATGGTTTCGCCGTAGCCGACGAGGGACTGGATGTTGTCGCGGATGGCTCGGGGAAAGAGATTTCGATAGGGAATCTCCCGGACGTCGATCCACTCCATGCCCACCTGAAAGCGGTCGGTCTCCGTGGGCGCGCGGCGCTGCTCGTCCGCCAGCTTGCACAGAAAAATGAAGTAGATCTTGTGGCCATTGGTCTCGTTGTGGTTGGAGCTGATGCGCTCGTAAATACCCGACAGGCGCAGGGGAATCACGGAATAGCCCGTCTCCTCCAGCAGCTCGCGCCGCACCGTCTCGTTGAGCATCTCGCCGCAGCGCTGACCGCCGCCGGGCAGCGCGAAGTACTCGCCAAAGCGGGAAACGCATTTATTCACCAGCAGCTTTCCCTCGTGAATCACGATGGCCTTGGCAGAATTGCGAACGGGCACGGTCGCTCAGTCCCTTCTTGTTTCGGAAATATTGATTCTATTATACGCTATTTGTCCGAAAAGATCAATATTTCCCGGGGCAATTTGTCAGAAAATTTGGACGCCGAAGATGCGCTGGCCGCGGGTGCCGACCACGATGCGGCCCTCGAACATCATAGGCGAGCCCTCGATATTGGAATCCAGATCCACCGCGGCGATCTGCTCGCCGGTCAGGCCGTCCAGCAGGCGCAGCATGCCGTTGGAGCTGCCCACCAGCAGATAGCCGTCGCCGGCCTCGGTGTAGACGCAGGTGGGCGTGGACCAGCCGTAGCGGCCCATCTCTCTGCGCCAGACGATTTCGCCGTCGGCCTTGTTCAGCGCGTACAGCACCGCGCCGGTGTCCTCCGTGCGGCAGATGTGGAAGTAGACCAGATTGCCGAGGCTCTCCTTGCCCACGCAGGGCGTGGCGAAGCTGCCGCCGCCGTTCTCGTCATTCTGATAGATTTTATCCGAGTCCCGATACCAGAGCATCTCGCCGGTGAGGGCGTTGAGCTTGAACATCTGGGAGCGCCCGCGGCTGCCGCGCTTGTCCTGCTCGTTGGCTCCGTAGAGGGCCACCGTGCCGTCGGCTTCCACCTCGATGACGAGGCTCGCGTCGATGTCATCCTGGGCGTTGAAGCACCATTTCAGCTCCATGGTGTTCAGATCGACGCACTGGATGATGCCAACATTGTTGGCGAAATAGGCGTAATGGTCGTAGATGGCCAGCGAGTTCTCCGTGCCCACCTGACCGTCGATGGACTGCTCGTAGACATAGCGCACCGTCTCGGGCGAGATGCTGACCTTGCCGTTTTCGAATTTCGTGTTCAGCTTGAGCGTATACAGCACGCCGTTTTCGCCGCACTGAATCAGCGTGTCCGAGGTCGCGTCCACCAGCGGCGAGGAATCGAACGCCCTCCATTTGCGCACGGCGTAGTCGTCCCTGCCGTCGATGAAATATAGAAGCGACTGATCGATCAGGCTCCAGATGCGCGTTCCGCAGTCCACGCGCCTGCCGCCCACGTCGTAGATTCCCTGCCCGCAGTAGAGCAGCGGAATGCCGCGCGGGTCGATGGACAGGCTGCCCTTGATGGGCGCGCCGATGTTGATGGCGCTGCGCGTCTCGGAGCCGTCGTCCAGATCCAGAAAGTAGATGCGTCCGTCCAGCGTGCCGTAGAGCACCTCCACCAGGCCATCCTTGTTCTTCTTGTCCGCGTTCAGGTTCATCTGAAGGCGCAGCTCCTCCGGCCAGCGCACCGCGCTCGCCTGCCCCGTCCAGCCCACGCCGCTCCAGTCGTCCAGTGCGCCGATGCGCTTTTCCCAGACGATGCTCATGGAAGTGGGCTTCTGCGCCAGCTTACCATAGGAAGCGCCGTCGCGATAGTTGCTGCCGCGGAAGGTCACGATTCCCTCGAGCTCGGTGTAATTCACCGACGCGGGCATGGCGATCTCGTCCGCGCGGGTATAGCTGTCGGTCTTGCTGTCGTTCACCACGAGCCACGGGCGAATCAGCCCATTCTGCGCCGGATCGGAGTAATCCGCCACGTTCTGCACCGTCTGCGTATAGTATTCGGCAGGCACGCCGTCGATCTGTGGCGGCACGGTCGCCATGGGCGCGACGGTGGGCAGCGGCTCCATCGGCACGGTGGGATCGGGCACGACCGTTGGCCGGGAGGTCTCCGCCAGAATGCGCTGCATGTCCTCCGCGGCGGTATAGGCCGTCGGTTCCTTAGAAGGCGCTTCGGTCGGCTCGGACTCCTGCGTCTCCTCCGGCAAAAGCGCTGTTTCCTCCGGAGCCGCCGTCTGCATCGCCGCCGCGTACACCGCGTCCTCTTCCACGGGACTCGGCTGCTTCAGCCGCTGCCGCCAGCCCAGCAGGATCAGCGCAAGGCCTGCGATCAGCACTGCCGCAAGCGCCGCCGTCCATCGAAGGTTGCCGGCCAGCGTCGGATGCATGCGCGCATAGCGCCGCCAACGCCGCCGGAATGAGGATCGCCGCTTGCTCATCGTTCTTCGCCACCCTGATTCAAATTAACATATCTTTATTGTAATAAATTCTCCCGTGAATGTCAACGGATTTTGACGATGGTTCGACATTTTTTCCTCGATTTCATCCCGCTGTTCCGGGCTAGGTGCGTTTTCTTTTGTTAACTTAAGTAAATTCCATGCGAATATAGCGTTGAATCGTTGAATGTTTCGCAAAGGAATGTTAGAATAATAATAGCCAAGCTGGGGCTTGAACCAACGATTCCATATTTTGAGGGAGGATGCTTATGGCCGTTGCAGTTATCATGCCGAGACAGGGAAACACCGTGGAAAGCTGCATCATTACCAACTGGAACAAAAAACCCGGCGACGCCGTCGCCGTGGGCGATATTCTTTTCTCCTACGAAACCGACAAGGCCGCCTTTGAATGCGAAGCGGAAACCGCCGGCACGCTGCTGAAGGTGCTGTATCAGGAGGGCGACGACGTGCCCTGCCTGGAGAATGTCTGCGTCATCGGTCAGCCCGGTGAGGATCCGGACGCGTGCCTGAGCGCCGGCGCGGCCGCCTCCGCGGCTCCCGCTGCCGCCGCTGCGCCCGCCGCAGCCGCCGCGGCCGCTCCCGCGGGCGACTGCACGCCGGTGATCATGCCCCGTCAGGGCAACACCGTCGAAAGCTGCGTCATCAATGAGTGGCACAAGAATGTCGGAGACGACGTGGCCGTGGGCGACGTTCTGTTCTCCTACGAGACCGACAAGGCCGCGTTCGAGTGCGAGGCCGAAGTAGCCGGCAAGCTGCTGGCCCGCTTCTTCGAGGAGGGCGACGATGTGCCCTGCCTGGAGAACGTCTGCGTCATCGGCAAGGAAGGCGCGAATGCCGAGGCCTATCGTCCCGGCGCGGAGCAGCCCGCTCCCGCCGCCGCTGCGGCCGCCGAGGCTCCCGCCGCCGAGATGGCCGAGCCCGCCGTGGTCGTCGGCAATCTGAAGATCTCCCCGCGCGCCAAGGCGCTGGCCGAGAAGAGCGGCGCGGATCTGACCCAGGTCACCGCCACCGGCCCCGACGGACGCGTCATCGAACGCGACGTTCAGGCGCTCATCGCCGCCGGCAAGCTCGTCGGCAGAAAAGAGGGCGTGCTGGTCGGCATCTCCTCCGGCGCGGCTCTGCATGCCGCCGTGGAACTGGCCAAGCGCCCGGAGAACGCAGGCAAGACC
>USDD01000027.1 GCA_900553265.1 uncultured Eubacteriales bacterium | reverse complement strand
GGGCGTGCGCTGGGTGGGACTGAAGTACTTCGAGCGCTTCATCGGCGGCGAGTATTTCACGCGGCTGATTCGCAACACGCTGGTGCTCAGCGGGCTGAATCTGGCCTTCGGCTTCAGCGTGCCGATTCTGTTTGCGCTTCTGATGGATCAGATCAAAACCACGTGGCTGAAGAAGACGATTCAGACGGCGAGCTACATGCCGTATTTCATCTCCAGCGTGGTCGTGGCCGGTATGGTGATCTCCTTCATCGACACCGACGGTCTGGTAATGCAGCTGCTGAGCGTTTTCGGCGTGCCCAAGCAGAACCTGCGCATCAATTCCGGGGCGTTTCCGTGGATTTACACCGTGACCAACGTCTGGAAGAGCTTCGGCTTCGGAAGCATTCTCTATTTCTCCACCATTTCCTCCATCGATCCCGGCCAGTACGAGGCCGCGCGCATCGACGGCGCGAACCGATGGATGCAGGTGTGGCACATCACGCTGCCCGGGCTGCGCAACATTATCGCCATCAATCTGATTATGGCCATCGGCGGAATCCTGAACGCGAACAGCGAGCTGATCCTGCTGATGTACACGCCGGCGACCTACGACGTGGCGGACGTGATCGGAACCTACACCTACCGCATGGGCATCGAGGGCGGCCAGTACAGCTACACCACCGCCGCGGGCCTGTTCATGTCGCTGATCGGCTTTGCGCTGACCTTCGCGGCCAACAAGGTGTCCAACCGGCTGACGGGCTACGGCCTGTGGTGAGCAGAGGGGAGGAGGACAAAGGATGACTGTCAAGTCAAACCGCCGCAATCGCATTCGCGAGGGCAGCCGGACGGCGACCGTGCTTTTGTACGCGCTGGCGATTCTCATCGGGCTGATTACGCTGTATCCGATGTACTACGTGCTGATCCTTTCCGTCAGCGATCCCTCCGCGGCCATGACCATGCGGGTCTACACCGTGCCCAAGGGCTTTTCGCTGAGCTCCTACGCGCTGCTGGTGCGCGACAGCTCCATGTGGCGCGCCTACGCCAACACCATTTTGTACATTCTGCCCACGACGCTGATTATGCTGGCGACCTGCGTGATGGCGGCCTTCCCGCTGACGGTGAAGGGGCTGCGCTTCCGCAGATTCATCAACGCCTATCTGCTGATTCCCATGTACTTTTCGGGCGGCATGATTCCGAGCTTTCTGCTCATCGTCAAGCTGGGGCTGTACGACCATCCGCTTTCGCAGATTCTGCCGGCGTGCTTCTCCATCTGGAATATCATTCTGACCAAGGCGTATCTGAGCTCCATTCCAGAGGCGCTGCGCGAGGCGGCGCGCATCGACGGCGCGAACGTCTATCAGACGCTGCTTCAGGTCTATCTGCCCATGAGCAAGCCGATCCTCGCCGTCATCGCGGTGTACACCATCGTCGGCGTGTGGAACAGCTGGTTCAACGCCATGGTCTATCTGCCTCATACCACATGGCAGCCGCTGCAGCTGTATCTGCGCCGCGTGCTGGTGGAGAACACGGCGGATCTGACGCGCACCCTCTCGGCAGACGAGGCGCTGGAAAAGGCGCTGAAGATGATGTCCACGGCGCAGCTGAAATACGCCATGATTATCTTCACCACGCTGCCGGTGCTCTGCGCCTATCCCTTCTTCCAGCGATATTTCATCAAGGGTATCATGCTCGGCTCGCTGAAGGAGTAACGATTACACAGCTTTCCGGCGCAAGCCGGTTTGTGGGAGCCGCCGAACGCGGCTTCAGAGAACAGAACAACAGGAGGAATGAACAATGAAGAATCTGACCCGATTCATGGCGTTCGTGCTGGTCTGCCTGATGGCGCTGGGCTGCATGGGCGCGACCGCGGAGAGCACCGAGCTCAAGACGCTGCGCATCATGGCTCCCTCCGGCACGATCACGGCCGGCGATCAGCAGATGACCCTCGAAGAGTGGATGAACAGCGATTCTCAGCTGGTGAAGGCGTTCAACGACGCGCTGGCGGGCTACGGCCTGAAGCTGGAACTGGACCTGATTCCCGACGATCAGTATCAGGTGGTCTGCCAGACCCGTCTGGCCACCGGCCTGGACTGTGACCTGTTCGACATGCAGCCTCTGGAGACCGCTACCCGCCAGCAGCTGGTGGACCGCGGCCTGATTCAGCCCCTGAACGGCATCTGGGCGGAGCATTCCAACGGCACCGCGCAGGCGTTCTTCACTGAAGGAGACGGCCTGAAGGAGGTTCAGCTGAACACTCTGGTGGACGGTAGCCTCTACTGGCTGACCCATGTCACCCGCGGCGAATATGACGGCACCGAGGCCGGCGCGACCATGTGCTTCATGATCCGCAAGGACTGGGCGGACAAGCTGGGCAAGGAGCTGCCCACCACCACCGACGAGCTGTTCGACCTGCTGGTCGCGTTCCAGGAGAACGACATGAACGGCAACGGCGAAAAGGACGAGGTTATCTCTGTTAAGCTGGACAGCTTCCAGACGGGCATCGCCCAGTGGTTCGGCTTCGGCCCGGAGATCACCTACATCGATCCCAAGGCCGATTCCGTGCAGACTCCGTGGAAGGCTGAGCACATCAAGGACTACATCGACTTCATGCATCGCCTGGTGGAGGCCGGTCTGGTGGACACCAGCGATCAGGCCAGCCAGAAGGCCGCTGAGAACAAGATCGCGGGCATCTTCTCCTGGTACACCGACACCTGGACGGAAGCCAGCGTCACCGTGGCCGCGGGCGACGATCACGCCTGCTATGTGCCCGTGTACTGCTCGGCGGTGGACGGCGTGGAGCCCAGCCTGCTGCGTCAGGCCGGCCTCCAGCTGGGCAGCATGGCTCTGGCCGTCACCAGCAACTGCACCGATCTGGACGCGGTGGGCGCGCTGATGGACTTCGTCACCAGCGAGGAATACTACATTCTGACTGAGTACGGCGTCAAGGATTACACCTACACCGAGGACGCGGACGGCGTTCGCACCAAGATCAAGACCGGCGACACCTTTGAACAGCAGCTCATGGCCAGCCGCTCCGCACCCTGGACGATCATCCTGCCCCGCCGCGAGATGGTCGATCGCAAGGCCGAGGCCAATTCCGTGCTCAACGCCGCCGGCGACGACGCGGCGTATCTCGAGGATCTGCAGGTCAAGGCCCAGATCGCCGAGGGCTCTCTGATCGCGCCGGACTACTTCCCCCACGAGACCGCGCCGAACCTGGCTGTGGAGACCGTGGAGGAAATGGAGCAGTCCAACGCCATCGCCACCGATCTGAAGACCTACTCCTCCGAGCTGCTGATGAAGCTGATTCTCGGCGACCGCAGCATGGACGATTGGGACAGCTATCTGTCCGATCTGGAGCGCCTGGGTCTGGACGATTACGTGGCCATCCACGAGGCCCGCTACGAGCGCACCAAGTAATTCAAGGCTTGTAAACCCTTTGAATGGAAACAGTCCGAACGGGCTGTTTCCATTCGGCGTACAGCGAAGACACAGAAAAAAGCGAGGATATAACGGCATGAATCTGATTCCCGACAAGAGCCCGGCCACGGGCAGCTACTGGTGCACATGGGATACCCAATGGAACGTGCTGAAGGAGCGGCTGCCCGCGGGCAGTCCCATTCCCACGCGCGACGCGATGAACGAGGAATTCCTCTTCGGTTCCGAGGGCGTGCTGAACAGTTTTGAGGGCATGCGCGGCGACATGATCGTCGTGCTGGACGACGGCTGGGACGTGCCCTGTGGCGCGGCGGATTCCCGGCTGTTCGGCTCCCTCGCGGCGGACCCGGAGCGCTTCCCTTCGCTGTATGGAACCCCCGCCGAGCGGCTGCGCCAGCTGTCCGACCGCGTCCGCGCGCTGGGCTATCGCGGACTGGGCCTGTGGGTGCCGGCGCAGCTGCCGACGCTTGTGGATGGAAAGGAACTCAGCCTGACCATGGACGAGGAGCGCGCCGGCTGGGAGGAGCGCGCCCGCTGGTGTCATGAGGCCGGCGTGATGTACTGGAAGGTGGACTGGGGCCGCGGCGCGGCGGACGGCAATTATCGCCGGATGATGACCGAGTGCGTGCGGAAATACGCCCCGGCGCTGAAGATCGAGCACGCGCTGGTGCGTCAGCCGCTCTTTGAGCCGGGAAAGCCGGAGCAGGAAATGCACGCGTGGAGGGAGAAATATCTAAGGGAAGTGCTGCCGGTCAGCGATTATCTGCGCACATACGACGTGGCGCCGGAGTTCCGCTACGCCTCCACGCTGCATCGCGCGGCGTTCTGTCTGCGCGCAGCGGCGGAGGTTTCGGGCGAATGTGCGGTGCTGAACGTGGAGGACACGGCGCTCATCGGCGCGGCGCTGGGCTGCTCGCTGGGCGTGATGCGCCATCCCGGGGAGGAGCACATGCAGAAGCTCACCTACGACTACCGTCCGCTCTCGGAGACGCTCTGCGCGCTGCGTTGGCAGCGTATGGCTCCGCCCTTTGCGGCCAATCGCGGAAAGACGCTCATCTCGGAAGAGACGCTGCGCGACGAGTGGCACTATCCCGTGCGCGACGCGAGCCTCTGGCCCTGCGTTTCGGACGTGACCGAGAGGCACAGCGCGCCGGCGGGCATCGCCCGGAACCTGCCGCTGCCCGAGGTGCGCGCGGAGGGCGAGCGCCCCTTCGTCGCCGCATCCGTCCATCCGGAAACGGGCGCGCTGTGCGTCGCGGCGATTCCGCGCACGCTGCCGGGCGCGCTGGAGCGGACGCCGTCGGCGGAGATCCGCGTGCGGGAAACCCAAATTGACGCGCCAGTCGGCCTGTTCGGCCGTTTTGCGCGCATGACCGTGGAATTTGATCGGTCTGTCGAGGGTCGGCGCGTGTGGGCGCAGAGCCTGGCGGGCGACGCGGCGGAGGATGTGACCGGCGAGGTCGAGCTTCGCGGAAACACGCTGTCCATCGCCGGAGCGACGGCGGCGCGCGTGGCCGGCGCGGCGGAGAACGAGCTTCCCGCCATCGTGCTGAAACTGATCTGAAGAGACTGAGGGAGGAAGGCAAGGATGCTGAGCATAATCCGAAACCGCTATTTTCAGAGGATTTTCCTGTGCTATTTTCTGGTGATCCTCTGCCTGCTTTCCTCCTTCGGCGGGTATCTGCTGGCTTCCGGCCAGCGACGCGAGGCGGAGATTCAGCGCGCCAATCTGGAAAACGAGGCGCGGATTCTGGCGCAGGTGATGGACGAGAAGTTCAACACGCTCAGCGACACCTGCGTCCAGCTGCTGGGAGACACGCAGATCGAAAAGGTCAGCTCGTCGTCGGAGATCATCCACTCATCGCTGGACATCTTTGATCGCCGCTCCATCTGCGAAATGCTGCGGCATTACATGTACATGAGCGGCATGGTCTCGAGTATGGCGCTGCTGATGCCCCAGAAGCATGAGGCCATCGACGCGTATTCCTTCTGGGATTCGGAGGAGCGGTATTTTCAGTCCATCGGCGTTTCGCAGGCGGGCTTCAAGGACGAGCTGTACGCCGCGGTGGCCGAATCCTACGGAAGTCTCGTGCTGCTTCCATTGGAAAACAGCCGGGACGTGGCCGTGGGACGCTGCATCGACGCGTTTTCCGCGCCCAGGCAGGTGTTCTTCTTCCGCATCAGCCAGACCTATTTTTCGGGGATGCTGCGCAGTCATCTGCGCAGCGGCGACTATTCGGTGGAGCTGCTGCGGGAGGGCGAGACGCTGCTGAGGGCGGGTCGGAGCGACGCGAATCTTCCGCAGGTCGTGGTGGACAGCGCGCTGTTTGGCTGGAGCTATCGCATCGCGCTGCCCGTGGCGGAGAGCGCGCCCTTCCCGATGTGGGCCACGCTGCTGCTGGCCTTCGTGCTGCTGGTGCTCGCTCTCTGCGCGGGACTGCTGATTTCCTATTTCACCTATCAGCCGGTTATGCAGATGCTCGCCCGGCTGGGCATTCTCCATTCCGCCGGAGACGAGTTCTCGGCGGTGAAACGGCGCTTTGAGGAGATTCGCCAGTCGGAAATCGAGATGGAGGGGCTGACCAGCCAGTATTACAATTCCGCGCGGAACAATCTGCTGCTGTCGCTGCTGCACGGAGCCTTCGCCCGGCGGCTCACCAACGACGCGATGGCGCTGTTCGGCCTGCCCTTTGAGCAGTCCGACGGCAAGCTGTACGTGGCCGTGGTCGTCACGGACGAGGGGGAGCGGCCGGAGGAGGAGACGGCGCGCGATCTGCTGAGAATGCAGAACTACCTCGTGCTCAGCCGCATTCCAGCGGTGAAGTGCGTCGCGCCCGAGGGCGAGCTGATTCTGATTCTCTACTGCGACGATTCCGGGCGCGCCGACGCGGTGAAGCGGCTTTCGCGGCTGGTGCTTCAGCTGAAGGCCTATTGCCGGGATTCCTTTGCGGGCTACGAATGCTTCAGCGGACTGCCGCACCACGGGCTGATGGGCATCAGCAAGTCCTATCAGGAGGCGCTGGAGGAGCGCACCGACGGCGAAACGGGCTGTCAGGCGGGCTATTATTTCCCGCTGGACTGGGAGATTCAGCTCATCACACAGCTGCGCGCGGGCAATGCCAGGGCGCTGGAACGGATTCTGCGGGAGCTGAGCCGGGAAAACCTCGCGCGGTCGCTGAACGCGTCGGAGCATCGGCAGCTGATGTCCATGCTGGCGGAGATTCTCCAGCGCGTGGCGCGGGAAACCAACGCCGGGCTCAAGGACTTTTCGTCGCGGCTGGCCGCGGCGGCGGATCTGGAGGATCGGCAGGCCGCGTGGGAGGCCATGGGCCGCCTGGCGCGGGAGCTCTGTCCCGCCGCCGAGGAAATCGACGGCGCGCAGCCCACGGGCGAGCGCATCCGGCAGTATCTGCACGAGCATTTCCGGGACGCGAACCTTTCCCAGAAGGGCATCGCCGACGAATTCGGCCTCTCCTGTCCGAACATGTCCCGGATGTTCAAGCGAACCACCGGCAAGAACTTCATCGACTATCTGCAGGAGCTGCGCGTCTTCGCGGCCCGAAGCGCCTTCGACGCGGGCGAGACCGACGTGATCGCCGTCGCCCGCAGCTGTGGCTACGAAAACGAGGTCACGTTCCGCCGCGCCTTCTTCCGGGTCTATGCCATTTCGCCTCATCAGTATGTGAGTCAGCTGGGCGAGGAGAACGAGTGAGGCGGGAGAACAGAATGCTCAGCGCGCGTCCGGCGCTCTGTATATTTGCAGAGCGTTCGGACGCGCCTTTTTTGCCGCCGCGCGTTGCATTGCGCGGGGGAATGTGATAAAATATAAAGTGGCATCATGGGAAAATGGGTAAGGCAGGCGCAAAACGCGCCGGGAGGCGGAAAAATGGGCGCATACGGCGCGTTTGCGGAGGTCTATGACCTTCTGATGGATGATTTTGATTACCCGGCGTGGGCGCAGTATTATCTGAAGCTGCTGGAGACGGCGGGCGTGCGGCCGAAGACCATGGCCGAGTGCGCCTGCGGCACCGGCTCCATGACCATTCCCTTCGCAGAGGCGGGCATCCGCGTCACGGGCGTGGATCTCTCGGGCGAGATGCTGGAGATCGCCGCGGAAAAGGCGCGGCGGGCGGGCGTTCGGCCCATGTTCGTCTGTCAGGACATGGCGAAGCTGACGCTTCCGCGCCCGGCGGACGCGCTGGTCTGCGCCTGCGACGGCGTGAACTATCTGCTCTCGGACGAGCAGGTGGACGGCTTTTTCCGCGCGGCGCATCGGGCGATTCGCCCCGGCGGCGCGCTGGCATTCGACATCTCTTCCGAATACAAGCTGGAAAAGGTGCTGGGCAACGGCTTTTTCGGCGAGGAGCGCGACGAGGTGGCCTATCTCTGGGCCAATGCCTACGATCCGCAGACGCGGATTGTGCAGATGGATCTGACCTTCTTCTGTCGGGAGGAGAGCGGGCTGTATCGCCGCTTCGCCGAGACGCATCGACAGCGGGCGCACCGGCCCGAGGAGCTGACGGCGCGGCTGAGGGAGGCGGGCTTTGGACAGATAAAGGTGTTCGGCGACAGAACCTTTGAGCCGCCGAAGCCCGACGAAATGCGCATTCACTTTCTGGCGGTGCGCGAATAGAATGGAGAGGAGATAAGTTCCATGAATCAGGACGGACTTTATCATATTTCACTGATGGGCGGGCAGGCCCGCGCCATCCTCATCGAGAGCACGCAGATGGTGCAGCGGGCGAAGGACATCCACGGCCTTTCCCGCATCGCCGCCGCCGCGCTGGGCCGGACGCTGACCTGCGCGGCCATGATGGGCAGCATGCTCAAGGGCGAGGACGAGAGCATCACCACGCAGATCAAGGGCGGCGGCCCCATCGGCACGGTGATGGCCGTGGCCCACGGCGACTGCACGGTCAAGGGCTATGTGGACAATCCGGGAATCGACCTGCCGCGCACGGGGCCGAAGCTGCCCGTGGGCGCCGCGGTGGGAAAGGACGGCCGGCTGACGGTGGTCAAGGACATGCATCTGCGCGAGCCCTACGTCGGCCAGGTCAATCTGGTCTCCGGCGAGATCGCCGAGGACTTCGCCATGTACTTCACCGCCTCCGAGCAGACGCCGTCGCTGGTGTCGCTGGGCGTGCTGGTGTCCGACGAGAAGGTCGAGTCGGCGGGCGGGCTGATCGTTCAGGTCATGCCCGGCGCGTCCGAGGCGGCCATCGCGTCCATCGAAAACAGCGCGGGAATGTTCATGGATATTTCGGGAACGATGAAGGAATACCACCTGAAGGACTCGGTGCAGCAGCTGCTGATGCATCTGGAGCCGGAGATTCTCGCCACGCGCGAGCCGCGCTATGCCTGCGCGTGCAGCCGAGAGCGCATCGAGAAGGTGCTGATTTCGCTGGGAGCCGACGAGCTGAAGGACATGATTCAGACCCAGCACGGCGCACAGGTGGACTGCCATTTCTGCAACAAGAGATATGAATTCAGCGAGGATGCGCTCAAGGCATTGCTCGAGAAAGCGACCGTCCGGGAGGGACAATGAAACAGAATCCAAAGGTGGTTTCCTTTAATCAGAGCTCGGCCTATGCTCACCATCGGGCGATGGTGAACCGCCGGGAGAACAACCCCGTGGACGCGCTGGAGCTGATGCGTCAGGCGGTGGAACGCGCGCCGGAGAACGTGGAATATCGGCTGGATCTGGCGGAGCTGTACTGCGAGATGGGCTGTCACGAGCAGTCCAGCCGGCTGCTGCTGGACATGCTGTCCCGCAGGGGCGCGCCGGCGGAGTGCTATTACGGGCTGGCGCTCAACCAGATGGGCATGAACGATCTGGACGGCGCGCGTCGGTCGCTGCGGCTGTATCGCCGGGTGGATCCCGACGGCGCGCGCGAGGGCGAGGCCGGGCGGCTGGCCGCGGAAATCGAAATCTACGACACCATGAACCGGCCGGTCAGCCGAAAGCTCGGCCGGGCCATGCGCGTGGCCGACCGCGCCTGCGAGCTGCTGCGCGAGGGCGAGCTGGCCGAGGCGCGCCGGGCCTTCGAGCGCAGTCTGTCCATGGCCTCGGAGCAATACGAAATGCGCGCGCTGTACGCACTGACGCTGATGCTGATGGGCGACGGCGAAGCGGCGCTGAAGCAGGCCGAGCGGGCGGAGAAGGGCTTTCCGCCGTCGGTGAAGGCCGTGTGCGTCAGCGCGCAGGTCTATTTTGCGCTGAATCAGAAGCAGCGCGCCGAGGAGGCGCTGCGCCGCGTGACGGACGAGCGGCCCGAGGGCGCGGAGCTTCAGCTGCTGATTCACTCCATGAGCATCGTCGGCATGGACGAGGAGATTGCCGAGTGCGCCCGGCTGGCGCTGCAGATCACGCCCTTCGATCGGGTGCTGCTGCATCAGCGCGCGGTGGCGCTGCATCGGCTGGGCAAGCCCGACGCGGAGGTGCAGAAATTCTGGCTGCGCATTCTGCGCATCGACCCGGAGGACGACGTGGCGCGCTATTATCAGCAGGCCGCGGCGAACGGAGAGCTCGGTCAGTGCGAGCCGGACTATGCCTATCAGGTGCCGGACGCGGAGTTTCGCGCGCGGTTCCATCGGCTGGCGGAGCGTGTGGGCGGCAATCTGGGCGAGGTGCGCCGGCACTGGCGCGAGGACGGAGAGCTGAGAAGGCTGGTTCGCTGGGCGGCTTCGTCGGGCGACGGGCGGCTGAAGCGCATCGCGCTGACCATCGTGGCCGCCATCGACGACGCGGAGGCCGAGAGCCTCGTGCGCGCCATGATGTTCGGAAGCGATCTGGAGCCGGAGATGAAGATGCACATCGCGGCGATTCTGAAGCTGCGGGGCGCGGACATGCGCGAGATGCTGCCCAACGACGGCGATCTGGACAGCGTAATTCTGCCCGACGCGGAGCCGCTGCTGGAGGGACTGCCCGTGGGCGAGCGCCAGCTGATCCGCTATGCCGGCGAAGTGCTGGAGGACGAATGGGACGTTTCCGCGCCGGCGGCGCTGGCGGTGCTCTGGGCGCGCTATCGCCAGGGCCGGGGCACGAATTACGACCCGATCATGAGCACCGACGCGGGCGCGGCGGCGCTGGTCTATTCCTATCTGGCGCTGCATGGAAAGCGGCCGTCGCTGGAAAGGGCGGCGCGGCGCTTCGGATGCTCCGTGCGCCGACTGGCCTTCTACGCCGGGCGCATCGTTTCGACATTGGAAGAGGACGAAGGAGAGACGGACGAATGAAGATTTACGATTTCGACGCGAAGTTTTTTGAATATGCTCAGACGTGGATGGCGCTGCATCCCGGACTTACGGAAAAGCAGGTGGAGGACAGCTACAACGAGATCATGATGAACTTCCTGAACGCGCCGGCCAAATGGCTGGACGGTCAGAAGCCGGGCGAGTATTTTAACTATTACACCGACCCGAAGGATCTGATGAAGCTGTTCGAGGAGTATCACAGGCGGGACGTGGGCCTGCCCGAGCCGCTGTATGCGCGGATTGTTTCGCTGGGCGAGGCGTGCGTGGAGCCGCTGATGCGCGTGGCCGAGGACAGACAGCGCCCCGAGGAGATGCGCGCGTCGGCCATCGCCATGCTGCGCGACATCGGCACCGACGCGCCGAGGGAGATGTACATCGATCTGGTCAGCCGCTGCGGCGAGGCCAACGAGCTGAGCGAAATGGCCTCGGACATCCTGTGCGCGTCGGACGAGACGGTGGTGGACGAGCTGCTTAAGCGCTACGAAGCCGCGCCGGAGTATGCGCAGATGCTGATTCTGGACATCTGCTGCAACTTCCCGGGCCGGGAAAACGTCTATGAACTGTGCGTGGACAAGCTGCGCAATCGCCCCGAGGAGCGCGCGTTTTACGCGTCGCTGCTGGAAAAGCTGGGCGACCCGCGCGCGCTGGAGACGCTGGAGAAGATGCTGAAGCTGACCGATCTGAACTATCTGGATTACATTGAAATCCGCAATGCGGTGGAGAGCCTCGGCGGCGATCCCGGCGAGGAGCGCACGTTCTACGGCGATCCCGACTACGAAGCCATGCGCAATCTCTGATTCCAGCATCCCGCCGAAGGAGGAGAAATATGTTCTGTTCGCAATGCGGAAAGAAAGTTACGGAGAATATGCTGTTCTGCCCGTTCTGCGGAAAGCCCATCGTCATTCCCGATCAGGAGCCGGAGGAGGCCGGGAGCTCGGCTGCGCCCGGCAGGGAAGCAGAAGGGGCGCGGGTCGGCGAAGCCGCTGCGCGCGCGGAGGGAGACGGCGAGACGACGCAGATTCTCGACGCGCCGAGGCAGGTTGAGGAAGCTGCTGCGCGCTCCGAGCGGTCGGCGCGCGCGGAAGCGCCTGTGCGCAGCGGAGAGGGAGCAAAGGACGGCGCGGAGCTTTTGCGGCGGGGCGGCGAAGCGGCTGCGCATACCGGGAGCGGCGATGGAGCGAATCCGATTCTCGATATGTCGCTGCAAGCGGAAAAGGCGGCTGCGCATTCCGGGCGGCTGGCTCGCGAAGCGGCGGAAGCGTCGCCGCGTTCCGAAGGAGCAATTCGCGCGGGGGCGGAAGCCTCTGGGCGAAGCCGCGAGGAAGCGCAGAACGGCGCGGAGACTCTCGGCGATTTGCCGGAGAGGCGGGAAAGTCCGCAGCAGATAGAGGCGCGGCGCGCCGAGACGGATGCTGCTCCGCGGCGCGGCGCGGCGAAGGGTTTGCAGATCGACTGGGAGGAGGAAGAGCGCTTCCGACCGCTGGACCTGGACGACATGGATCCGGAACCGGTGCATGAAGAGCCGGAGAACCCGCGGGAGGAGCTGAGCGAGCTGCTCTCCCATCGGCTGCGCGAGGAGCCGGTGCGGCTGAAGGGGCGCGCGCCGGATCTGTCCAACGTGCACAATCCCGACCGGCCGGGCGCTTCGTCCCGCCGGAAGGCGAGCAGCTACGCGCCCGTGCGGGAGTTCAATCCCAATGACATATTCATGGACGGCGATGACTACGACGAGGACGACGATGATGAGGAGTACGCCTACGAGGAGCCGGAGGAGGGCGGATTCTTCATTCGCCACATCCGCGGCGTGGTGGGGCTTTCGCTGTTCGTGATCGTGCTGGCCATCGTGGCCGGCTGGGCCTTCTCCGGCGGCGGACAGCGCGTGCTGGCGCAGGCCAATCTGGCGTGGCAGCCGTCCGTCTACGAGAAGCTGGGCTACGACGCCTATCAGAACGGGCAGTACGCCGTGGCCGCGGGCTATTATGATCAGGCTCTGAAGCGCGACGGCCGCAATTACAGCTACGCCTATTCCGCGGCGGTGGCCAGCTACATGGCCGGCGATACGGAGCGGGCGGCGGAAATGGGCAAGAAGGCCGTGGAGATCGACGCGACGCGCGTGGACGGCTATCAGCTGCTTCAGCGGCTGTATCCCGACGCGAGCGCCCGGCCATGGGAGATTCAGTCGCTGATTCAGCAGGGCTATCGCCTGACGGGCGACGCTTCGCTGAACGACGCGCCGCAGCAGTGACGCGGAAAAGCCGCTGCATTTTCTGAAAATGAAAAGCGGCGGCTTTAAAACTTTGAATGTTAGAGGAATTTAACACGACATGGAATGGAGATATAACAATCATTCTGGTATAATGTGGGCGAAATGCAGAGACAGGGGGAGGAAATCATGCTGAATGCATTTTGGTGGGCGCTGCTGGGCGTGACGACGGTGACGGCCATCTCCCGGCCGCAGGGACACAATCTGATGAAGCTGCCCTCCTTTCGGGGAATTGTCGAGGTGCGCGCCAGCCTTCCGGGGCGGATGCGCCTGAGCATTCCCGCCGCGGCGGCGGATCTGGCCGGCGCGGAGCAGATGAAGGCGCAGCTTTTGTCCACCGGCGCGGTGCGCAGCGTGACCATTGAGCCGCGCATCGGCTCGGTGCTGGTGGTTTACGACGAGACGCAGGTGGAGGCCGCGGTGCTGGAGGGCGCGATCATCAAGCTGATGAATCTGGACGCGCAGATCAGCGCGAAGTCCTCCTGCCGCATGGAGGAAGGGCTCAAAGCGCTGTGGGCGGCCGTCGATGCGGCGGTGACCCAGGCCACCGGCGGCTTTATGAACGCGAAGATGCTGGCGGGCACGGCGCTGACCGTCGCCGGCGTGCGCAGCCTGCGCAGAGACGGCTGGGGCGTGCCCGGCGCGATGACGCTGCTGTGGTGGGCCTCCGCGCTGTTCGGGAGAGAGCGATGAACGCCCTGCAGGAGCGGATCCTGCGCGCCTGCCTGAAGCCCGCGGTGGAGTGCGATCTGCCCGGGCGGCTGCGGCTGCGGTTTGCCAGAGCCGACCGGCTGCCCGAGCAGGCGCTGCCGTATCTGCACTACATTCCCGAGGTGATGCAGCTGCTGCCGGGAGTGGGCGAGGTGAGCTGCAACGTCCGCATCGGCACGGTGCTGGTGAAATACGACGCGCAGAAGGTTTCTGCCGAACGGATTCTGGAATGGATCGGCGCGGTGGTGGACGAGGGCGTGACCCTCGCCGGCGAGGGCGCGTGGCGGGCCTCGGACGAGGAAAGGCTGCGCGCGCTGGCGTTGGAGCGGCTGAAGCGAAGAGTAAGCCGCTTCTGAGCGCGAAATGGAAACGGTTTTGGCGGGCCGCACAGCGGCCCGGGGACAAAAGAAGGTTGAACGCTATGCTGAAGAAAGAATCGCAGAAAAACTGGATGAAGGGACACGTGGTCAGCAATCTGCCCGGGCGGATTCGGCTGGAGGCCGAGGGGCTTTCCAATCTGTTCGAGCAGCGCCGTGAGCTGGCCGAGGCCATGGCGGCCATTCCCGGCGTGACGCGCGCGCGTGTGACCCCGGCGGCTCAGAGCGTACTGCTGGAGTATTCCCGCGGCGCGGGCGTGGACGCGGTGTTCCTTTGCGAGCAGACCGATCTGGTGCTGGCGCGGTTTTCCATGCCGGCCATGCGCGCCCGCCACGCCGCGGGCAGGGACGCGCCCGCGGAGCAGCCCATGACCACCCAGCGCCTGGCGCGCCGTCTGGCGGTGAATGCCGGCGCGCTGCTGGTGGGCAACACGCTGCTGACGAAGCCGCTGGTGGGCGGCGCGCTGGCGAACTTCACGTCGCTGGAGGCGCTGGCCAGTCTGGGTCTGACCATGCCCATGGCGAAGAGCGCCTGGGCGGGGCTCAGAACCGACCTCAAGCCCAACGCCGATTTCCTGACCGTCACATCCATCGTGGCCAGCCTGCTGCTGGGCAACGCCCATTCGGCGCTGATGATTCTGGCGCTGTCGGATCTGGCGGAGCTGATGACCTCGTACACCATCGAGCGCACGCGCTCGTCCATCAAGAAGATGCTGTCCGCGGACGACGGCGACGTGTGGAAGGTTCAGGAGGACGGACGCACGGTCAAGACGCCCATCGCCGAGCTGAAGGCGGGGGACACGGTGGCCGTGCACACCGGCGAGAAGATCTCCGTGGACGGCCGCGTGACCTTCGGCAGCGCCGTGGTGGATCAGAGCGCCATCACCGGCGAGTTCGTGCCGGTGGAGAAGCGTCCGGGCGACCCCGTGTTCGCCGGAACCGTGGTCAAGAGTGGCAACATCCACGCCGTGGCCGACAAGGTGGGCGACCAGACGGTGGTATCCCGCATTGTGGGCATGGTGGAGGCCAGCGAGCTGAAAAAGGCGCCCATCCAGCGCTATGCCGACCAGTTCTCCAACTATCTGGTGCCGCTGAACTTCCTGCTGTGCCTGTCGGTCTGGCTGGTGACGCACAATCCGCAGAAGGCGCTGAAGATGCTGGTCATCGACTACTCCTGCGGCATCAAGCTGTCCACGGCCACAGCCTTCTCCGCGGCCATCAACACCGCCGTCAAACGCGGCGTGCTCATCAAGGGCGGCGCGTACATCGAGCAGATGAGCGCGGCCAACACGGTGCTGCTGGACAAGACCGGCACCATCACCGAGGGCCGGCCGAAGGTGGTTTCGATGATCAAGCTGGCGGACGACATGGACGAAAACCGCGTGATGTCGCTGGCCATGGCTGCCGAGGAGACCAGCACCCATCCGCTGGCCAGCGCCATTCTGTCCTACGGCCGCAGCCTCGGCGCGGAGATTCCGCTGCACGGCGAGGTCGTGACCGAGGTTTCCCGGGGGAGCAAAACGGATGTGGACGGCGTGACCGTGCGCGTGGGCAATCTGAAGTACATGCGCGAAAACGGCGTGACCGCCGACCGGCCGCTGCCCGAGGGCGAGGGTGCGATTCCCAACTACGTGGGTGTGGGCGACCGCATCGCGGCGGTGCTCTTTGCCATGGACGCGCCCCGGGAGAACGTGCGCCGGGCCATCAACCTGCTGCGCTACGACGGCGTGGGTGACATCGAAATGCTCACCGGCGACATGGAGGCGCAGGCCCGCGCCGTGGCCGAGCAGGTGGGCGCGGACGGCTACCGCGCGCAGCTGCTGCCTGAGCAGAAGGCCGAGGCGGTGCTGAAGCTGCAGACTCAGGGCAACGGCGTGGTCATGGTGGGCGACGGCATCAACGACGCGCCCGCGCTGGCCTACGCGGACGTGGGCATCTCGCTGGGCAGCAAGTCCACCGACATCGCCATGGAGACCAGCGACGTTATCATCAGCCGCGACGATCCCATGACCATTCCCGCGCTGCGCAGCCTGTCCAGGGCGACGATGAACATCGTGCGGCAGAACTTCGCCATGGTGGTGGGCATCAACACCGTGGGCCTGATTCTCGGCGCGGCCAGCAACATCTCCGTGATGATGAGCGCGCTGATGCACAACGCGTCCACCATTCTGGTGGTGGCCAACAGCCTGCGGCTGATGTTTTTCACGCCGAAGGAAGGACGGTGATTGCCCGTGTATCAGGATACGGACGCGCTCCATCTGGACGTGCTGTCGGCCATTCCCGGACGGCTGCGGGTGCAGTTTGAGCGCCCCATCGAGACGCATCTGCACTTTGCGCACATTCAGGGCGTGACCGAGTGCCGCTACAATCCGCGCATTCAGACGCTCACTTGCCGCTACGACGAGTCGGTGATCAGCGAGGAAAAGTTGATTATCCAGCTGGGCGCGATCTACGTCAGTCTCTGCAGCGGCAAGCTCCTTCACGTCAAGCGCTGCGAAGAGGAGGGCTTCTCCATGGCTCCCAGCGGCTATCTGGCGCTGGGCTGCATCGGGCTGGATGGCCTGCTGACGCTGACCGGCTCGGCGCTGACGGGCTTTACCCGCTGGCTGTCCGCCGGAGCGACCATGGCCGCGGTGGTGGAGCACGGCTATCAGGAGCTGCACGTCCGCGGCAGCTTCGATCCCGAGGTCATGTCGGTGTTCTATCTGCTCAATTCGCTGGGCAAGCCCAACGGATTGCAGGCCAGCATGCTCGCGTGGATCGTCACCTTCGGACGGCATCTGATTCCCCGCGCGCCCCGGGAGCAGGCCTATCTGGCCCGGCGCGACGGCAGCCGCGTGACGCTGACGGGAGTGAAGAACGGCGAGAGCCAGGCGCGCTTCGCCGGACGCATGCTCCAGCGCAGCGTGGAAATGATGGCCCGGAAGAGCTGAGGAGTTTTCCCAAAAAAAACAAAGGACGACCATAATAAAAGGAGGAAATCGTTATGCTGAATCTGAACAACAATCCGCTGGTGAAGGGCATTCTGATCGGTGTGGGTGTGAGCGCCGTGGGCTTCTATGCCTACAAGCGCAACGAGGAGAAGGTGGACAGCTTCATGCGCCGCCACGGCGTGAAGGTCAAGACCCCCACTGCGGGCTTCGAGACCATGTCCATCGAGGATCTGATGCGCACCAAGGAGTCCATCGAGGATCTCATCGCCGAGAAGGAGCTTCAGGAGCAGAGCGTGACCGTCGAAACCGCGACGGAAACGGTCGAGGCCGAGGGCTGAGCAAGGGAAAGGCCCATGGAGAGCAGTGCTCTCCATGGGCCTTTTGACGTTTTTGGAGGAAACGATGGCGCGTCTCAGAGCACATCCCGGAAGGGCATGGCTTCGTCGAAGCGGCACAGATGCAGGCGGGTGAACCAGCCCTTGTCGCAATGGCCGTCCTCGGAGAGGTAGTAGCGGCCGTCGCCCGCGGCGAACAGGCCGGTGCTGCCCAGTGGATAGGAAAAGCCGGGCGTGTCGAAGGGATGCTTTGCGCCCTTGAGCGTCAGAACCTCGCCCTCGGTGGGCGGCTCCACGCCCCGGAGCGTCTCGCGGCGAGGAGCTGCGGTTCCGTCCACGGCGAAGAGGGCGTGGTTGGGGAATTCGGGCTTTTCGCCCGGATAGACCGCCATCCAGAAGCAGCGGGTGAACGCGTCGTATTCCAGATTCTGCACGCCGTAGGTCGTGTTGCCCGTGTAGATGAACAGCTTGTTCCGCGGCGCGGCGGGGCCGGATTCGTGCATGCTGGCCTGAGAGAGCGGGCGCTCGTAATCGCGCCAGTCGGCGGCGTCATAGCACAGCATTACCTGATAGTCGTTGTCCGTGCGCGTGAGGTCGGAATACACGCCGTAGGTGACGAACAGATAGTCCCGGCCGTCGGGGCTGCCGGGGAACGGGCCGAAGGTCAGGCCGTCGATGCCGCTGCATCCATGGCGATGGTCGACGGTTCGGCCGCCGCAGACGACTTGAGCGTGGTAATCCTCCACGACCTCGCGCAGGTACACCGTGGTCATCACGCCGTCGGCGGTCGCGTCCATGCCCGGGCGGTCGATGCGATCTGCGTCGAAGATGGCGGCGTAGAACGCGTCGCGCAGCTGATCCTCCCGGCCGAGATGGGCGAGAATGCCCCGGCCGATTGCGTCGGACTTGTATTCCAGCGAGCCGTACACCCGGCCGTCGCCCTCGCAGAAGTCGATGCAGCCCAGATGGCCCAGCAGGCCGGAGACGGTGCCCACGAGGCGGCCCTGAAGGTCGGTCTTGACCAGCGTGGTGGTGAACGAATAATAGACGAAGCCCTTTTCGAGGTCGACGGCGATCCCCTGACAGTGGCCCGTGTTCCAGCAGCCTGAATCGATGAAACGAGGAAGTTCCTTCATTGCGTTTTTCGCTCCTTTGGTTCGCGCGGGACGGCGAACGGCTGCCCGCGCGGCGTTTTTTCATGATAGCACAATTCACGGCGGCTGCATAGCCCCTGCGGAGGAAATATCTCGCAGCGGCCTTTTCCAAAGGATAACACAGAGTTATCCTATCTGAAAATCCGAATTCCGCACAAGTGTGATACAATAAATGTACGGTTTTTGGAAAACGGGAACGCGCGACAGCAGCAGTTTACGGAGGGTTGCCGGGTGAATCATGAAAACGCCATTGAACTGAGGAACATTACCAAGCGGTTCGGCAAGGTGGTCGCCAACGACGGGATCAGTCTGACCATCCGCACGGGGGAGATCCTCGCCATTCTGGGGGAAAACGGCAGCGGCAAGACGACGCTGATGAACATGATCTCGGGAATTTACTATCCCGACGAGGGGCAGATCCTGGTGCATGGCGAGGAGGTTTCGATCCGCTCGCCCAGGGACGCCTTCCCGCTGGGCATCGGCATGATTCATCAGCACTTCAAGCTGGTGGACGTGCTGACCGCGGCGGAGAACATCGTGCTGGGCCTGCCCGGCGAGAAGCGGCTGGACATCGCCAAGGTCGCCACGAAGATCAACAAGCTGACGGACAAATACGGCTTCGAGCTGGATCCCTTCAAGAAGATTTACGAGATGTCCGTTTCAGAAAAGCAGACGGTGGAGATCGTGAAGATGCTCTATCGCGGCGCGAAGATTCTGATTCTGGACGAGCCGACGGCGGTGCTGACCCCGCAGGAGACGGACAGGCTCTTTGCGGTGCTGCGCAATATGCGTCAGGATGGAAACGCCATCGTCATCATCACCCACAAGCTCAACGAGGTGCTGGAGCTGTCCGACCGGGTGTCGGTGCTGCGCAAGGGCAAGTACGCCGGCACGGTGGAGACGAAGGACGCGACGGTCATGAGCCTGACGGAGATGATGGTGGGCAAGCGCGTGGAGCTGAACATTCAGCGCGACGAGCCGGTGAACCTCACCGAGCGGCTGAAGGTTCGGGATGTGACGTGCGTCAATCCCGACGGCGTGATTACGCTGAACCACGCCAGCTTCGATCTGCAGGGCGGCGAGATTCTGGGCATTGCCGGCGTGGCCGGCAGCGGTCAGCGCGAAATCCTCGAGGCCATCGCTGGTCTGACGCCCGTGGAATCCGGCGAGATCGACTACTTCCCGCCCGACCACGAGGCACAGGAGCTGACCAAGCTCAGCGCCGTGGAGATCAACCGGCTGGGCGTGAAGCTGTCCTTCGTGCCCGAGGATCGACTGGGCATGGGTCTGGTCGGGCCGATGGACATGGTGGACAACATGATGATCCGCAGCTACAAGAAGGGCGGATTCTTCTGGGCGGATCGCCGCTCGCCCAAGACGCTGGCCGAGCACATCATCAGCGAGCTGGAGGTCGTCACGCCGGGCGTGTCCACGCCGGTGGGCAAGCTCTCCGGCGGCAACGTGCAGAAGGTGCTGGTGGGCCGCGAGATCGCCTCGAATCCCATCGTGCTGATGGTGGCCTATCCGGTGCGCGGTCTGGACATCAATTCGTCGTATACGATTTACAATCTGCTCAACGAGCAGAAGCGCCGCGGCGTGGCGGTGCTGTGCGTGGGCGAGGATCTGGACGTGCTGCTGGCGCTGTGCGACCGGATCATGGTCATGTGCGGCGGCCGGGTCACGGGCGTGGTGGATGCGCGCACGACCACCAAGGAAGAGGTCGGCATGCTGATGATGCAGGACGGAAGGGAGCGTTGACGCCATGATGAGCAAGCTGCATGGCATTCGCGAGCCGCTGTTTCACATTTCCAAGCGGGACGAATGCGGATTCCTGAAGGCGTGCCTGATCCGGCTGGCCGCCATCGCGCTGGCGCTGGTGGTCTGCGCCATCGTGATCTACTCGCTGACGGGACTGAACCCCGTGGAGGTCTATCGCGGCATCATCGACGGCGCGGTGGGCAGCAACCGCCGCCTGTGGGTGACCATTCGCGACGCGCTGGCGCTGCTGTGCATCGCCGTGGCCATCACTCCGGCGTTTCGGATGCACTTCTGGAACATCGGCGCGGAGGGCCAGACGCTGATCGGCGGTCTGGCCACGGCGGCGGTGATGATCAATCTGGCGGACAAGGTGCCAAACCCGGTGCTGCTTCTGCTGATGCTGCTGGCGGCGGTGGCCGCGGGCCTGATCTGGGGTCTGATTCCCGCGATCTTCAAGGCGCAGTGGAACACCAACGAGACGCTGTTTACGCTGATGATGAACTACATCGCGTCCCAGCTGGTGGCGTTCTGCATCGTGTTCTGGGAAAATCCAGCCGGCTCCAACTCCGTGGGCATCATCAATCAGGCCAGCCGCGCGGGCTGGTTCCCGCCGCTGTTCGGGCTGAACTACGGCTGGAATCTGGTCATCGTGCTGGCGCTGACGGCGTTCGTCTACGTCTATCTGAAGTATTCCAAGCACGGCTACGAGATCACCTACGTGGGTCAGAGCGTCAACACGGCGCGCTACGCCGGCATCAGCGTCAGGCGCGTCATCATCCGCACCATGGCCATCTCCGGCGCGATCTGCGGCGTGGCCGGCTTCGTGCTGGTGGGCGGCGCGGGACACACCATCTCCACCGGCATCGCCGACGGACGCGGCTTTACGGCCATCGTCGTGGCGTGGCTGTCCAAGCTGAATACGTTCACGATGATGTTCGTGTCCTTCCTGCTGACGTTCATGGAAAAGGGCGCGATTCAGATCGCCTCTCAGTTCAACCTGAGCGAGAACGCCTCGGACATCATCACCGGCATCATCCTGTTCTTCGTGCTGGGCTGCGAGTTCTTCATCAACTACAAGGTTGAGTTCCGTCATTCGAAGAAGGGAGGCCATCGCGCATGATTATCACCTTTATTCAAAAGGCCATCGGACAGGGCATCGGCATTCTCTTCGGAGCCAACGGCGAGATCCTGACGGAAAAGTCGGGCAACCTGAATCTGGGCGTGCCGGGCATGATGTACATGGGCGGCATTGCCGGTCTGGCGGGCGCGTTCCTCTATGAGAAGGCGGCGGTGACGCCGATTCCCGTGGTGGGCTTTCTGATCGCGCTGGTGTGCGCGCTGCTGGCGGGCGCGCTGGGCGGACTGATCTACAGCGTGCTGACCATCTCCCTGCGCGCCAACCAGAATGTCTCCGGTCTGGCGCTGACCACCTTCGGCGTGGGCGTGGGCAACTTCTTCGGCGGTTCCCTGTCCAAGCTGTCCGGCGGCGTGGGCCAGATATCCGTGGCCACCACGGCCAGCGCCTTCCGCGAGAAGCTGCCGCTGCTCAAGGACATTCCGGTGCTGGGCGAGGTGCTGTTCTCCTACGGCTTCCTGACCTACTTCGCGATTCTGCTGTCGGTGTATCTGGCGTGGTACATCAACCGCACGCGCCGGGGCCTGAATCTCCGCGCGGTGGGCGAGAGCCCGGCCACGGCGGATGCGGCGGGCATCAGCGTCACGCGCTACAAGTATCTCGCCACCTGCATCGGCGGCGCGATCTGCGGTCTGGGCGGACTGTACTTTGTCATGGAGTATTCCGGCGGAACATGGACGAACAACGGCTTCGGCGACCGCGGCTGGCTGGCCATCGCGCTGGTCATCTTCGCCCGCTGGAATCCGCTGCACGCCATCTGGGGTTCCATCCTGTTCGGCGCGTTGTACATTCTGTATCTGTACATTCCCGGACTGGGGCGCAGCATGCAGGAGATTTTCAAGATGCTGCCCTATATCGTGACCATCGTGGTGCTGGTGCTGACCAGCCTTCGCAAGAAGAAGGAGGATCAGCCGCCGGAGAGCCTGGGTCTGCCGTACTTCCGGGAAGAACGATAAATCAACGCTGCGGCCGGGCGGAAAATTCCGCGCCGGCCGTTTCAAATGGGAGGAAAAACGCATGCGCTTTACCAAAATGCAGGGCATCGGCAACGACTTCGTCGTGGTGGACGGCTTTCAGTATCCCGAACTGCCCGATCCCGCCGCGCTGTCCCGTGCCGTCTGCGACCGCCATTTCGGCGTGGGCGCGGACGGACTGATCTGGATGGTGGCCTCCGACTGCGCCGACGC
This sequence comes from uncultured Eubacteriales bacterium, assembly GCA_900553265.1. Classification (GTDB taxonomy): domain Bacteria; phylum Bacillota; class Clostridia; order Christensenellales; family Aristaeellaceae; genus Faecivicinus. Next base: position 5,462 of record USDD01000027.1, on the reverse strand, counting down.
GCGGATGCGCATCTTCAACAGCGACGGCTCCGAGCCGGAGATGTGCGGCAACGGCATCCGCTGCGCGGCGAAATTCCTGCGCGACGCGGGACTGGCCGGCGAGAAGATGAAGATCGAGACGCTGACGGGTGTGCTGACCATCGAGATGAATGGCGACGACTGCACCGTGGACATGGGCCGGCCGTGCATGGATCCAAAGAGGATTCCCGTGGCCGCGGCAGACAACCGCGTGATCCTCGACGTGGGCGGAAGGCCGCTGCGGTTCTTCTGCGTGTCCATGGGCAATCCCCACGCCGTGACCTTCGATTTCTATCCGGACGACGAGGAGTTTCTGCGCCTCGGCCCGGCGCTGGAGAGCCATCCGGTCTTTCCGGCGAAGGCGAACATCGAGTTTTGCCGCGTGCGCGACGGGGAAATCGACGTGCGCGTCTGGGAGCGCGGCGACGGCCCGACGCTGGCCTGCGGCACCGGCGCGTGCGCGACGCTGACCGCCGCCGCCCGCCAGGGCCTGTCGGGCCGGGAGAGCAGGGTGAACCTGCCCGGCGGCGCGCTGTCCATCCGCTGGGCGGAGAACGACCATCTGTTCATGACCGGCCCGGCGAAAACGGTGTTTGTCGGCGAATGGCCGCTTTGAGCATTTACGAAAAAGCATAAAGCGACGCTCCGCGGAGAAGGTTCCGCGGAGCGTCGCTTTATGGAGAAAAGAAGAGGCCGAAGCCCATGGAGGCGTTCGGCCTGAGGTGCGGGACAGCGCATTTTGCCCGATGCGCCGCAGAAGCGATCCTGCTGCGGGCCGAAATACGCGATTCGCGAAGAAATTCAGCCCGATCCGCAGCGCCTCACCGCGCGAGCTTTTCCTCCAGCGTTTTGCAGATGGTTTCGTCCGGCTGGAAGAGAATCATGCTCAGCTTCTGGTCGTTGCGATAGACTACGGCGCGGGTTTCCAGCGGGCAGCGCTTCAGCACGGCGCGCTGGACGCGCGCGTCGGGGTAGCGCCGCTTCAGCTCATCGGGCGTGCCGAAGGCTACGAGGGTGTTCAGATACACGTCGTCGATGAGGCGCTCGTAGCGGCCGTAGGCGTGACAGACGCGCAGAACAGACCCGCTGAGCAGATAGGAATAGGACAGGACGAAGCGCCGCAGCACGAACATTGCGATGCACAGGCCCAGCGCCCAGAAGACGATGGCGGCGACCTTTTCGCTGACCAGCGCGGTCAGCAGCTGGGCCAGAAACGAGTCCAGCAGTACCGCGGCGACGATGCCGACGATCACCAGAAAGCCGATCAGCGGCTTAAGCTTCGGGTTCTGTACTCGCTGCTGGTGCATAATTTCCCTCCGCAATCTGTCGAAGCATGTATTCGATGGTTTCCGCGGACGTTTCCTTGTTGGTGCCGTTGGAGGCGACCACGAGGTACAGCCCGTCGCTCTCCATCACGCCCAGATCGGCCAGGCCGGTGAAGGAGCTGAGATCCAGCGCCGCGACGTAGGGCTCCGCGCCGGGGATTTCCACCAGCTCCATGGTAGTCTCGTCTACCTCGGTATCGGTGTGATAATACGGCTCGAAATCGACGCCCTCCATCCAGCCGCTGCCGATGAGCTCGTCCAGCGGGTAGCACGCGCCGGAGTTGAACATGGCCTCCAGGCCCAGACGGTTGGTCAGGTAGATGTCGCCGTCGCCCACGGACATGCGCGTCATCAGCACGTAGGAGCTGGTGTAGTCCTGACTTGGATCGGTGTACATCAGGCTTTCGACGTGCACCTCCTCGAGGGTTTCGTCCTCTGCCTGCATGGCCGTAAGAGCCTGCGCGCACAGGTCGTTCAGCGGATCGGGGTTGGAATAGCCGTTGACCAGATAGATCAGCACCTCGCGCTCGGCGGGCACCTGCGGCCGGGTGGACGTGTAGAGAATGTTGGAAAGAACGACGCAGACGATAATGCCCACGATATAGATCGCGGCGCTTTTGCGAAGATGCTCCTTAAAACGAGCCCAGGTCAAACCTTTGAGCGGCATGCGAATCCTCCTGAAACGGGTCAATATAATGAAAGGGTTTCCGAATGATTCTTAGATTATAGCATGGAATCGTTAGCGTGTAAAGCGTTTTTGGAGGATCGGGGCAAGTTTTGCAAACAAAGCCGCGGCCGGAATGCTGCTTCGGCCGCGGAATAAAAATTGGATTTGCCGGGATTACTGAATCAGCTCCATGCGCTTCATCTCGCGCCGGAGCGCCTCCCGGGCGGATTCGGACAGGGACACCAGCGGAAGGCGCAGCGTATCCTCGATCCTGCCCATCATGGACAGGGCGGCCTTGACGGGAATGGGACTGACCTCGGAGAACAGGCGGCGGATGAGCGGCATCCACCGGAACTGCTTCTCCCGGCAGGCCTTCGGGTCGCCGCGGATCCAGTCCATGACCATGGCGTGCATCTGGTCGGGAATGAGGTTGGCCGCCACGGAGATCACGCCGTGCGCGCCCAGCGCCATGGACTGAAGCACGCAGTCGTCGCTGCCGCCGTAGAGGGCGAAGCCCTCGCCGCACAGGCGCGCCATTTCGGTCATGTGCGCCGTGTCGGAATTTGCGTCCTTCAGCGCGCGGATCATCGGGTGCTTGGCCAGCTCCGCCACGGTGGCCGGCTCCAGATTGACGCCGGTGCGCGAGGGGACGTTGTAGAGGATGACGGGGATTTCCACCTGATCGGCGATGGCGGTGTAGTGCTCGATCAGGCCGCGGCGACTGGAGCGATTGTAATAGGGCGTGACCACCAGCAGCGCGTCCGCGCCCAGTCGCTGCGCCTCCACGGACTGGCGAATGGCCGTGCGCGTGTCGTTCGCGCCCGTTCCGACGATGAGCGGAACCCGCCGCGCGCAGCGGCTGAGCGCGCATTCCACGATGGACGAGCGCTCGTCCGGGGCGATGGTGGACGGTTCGCCGGTGGTGCCGAGAATCACAAGCGCGTCCGTGTCCGCGTCGATCTGCCAGTCGATCAGGTTCTCCAGCGCGTCGTAGTCCACGCGCCGGCCGCGAAAGGGCGTGACCATCGCGACGCCGCTGCCGTAAAAGAGTTGGCTTTGCATGCTTGATCCCTCCTTAGCCGAGCTTCGTTCCATTCTATTGCGCCGCGTGCCGGGGAAGAACGGGGCCTGTTTCCCAAATTGCGCGACTATGGCGGCAGCTTTGGGGGATATTATATGTCGTTATGGGATATGGCAAGGCACATAAGAGTTTGTGATGTACCCCAAAAACGGATTTATCTTTACATAAGGATGGTAAAATACAAGTCAAATGGGAGTCAAATCGAGCAACGCATAATGAATGAAACGGGTGGTAAGGGCATGACAATTTTCAACTTCATTTCCCTCTTCGGCGGACTGGCACTGTTTCTCTACGGAATGCGCCTGATGGGCGACGGTCTGAAGCAGGGTTCGTCGGCCGCGCTGAAGAAGGCGATGGAAAAGGTAACGAACAATCCGATCATCGGCTTTCTGCTGGGACTGCTCGTCACGGCGGTGATTCAGAGCTCCACGGCGACCATCGTGCTGACCTCCGGTCTCGTCGGCGCGGGCATTCTGACGCTGCACCAGTCGCTGGGCATCGTACTCGGCGCGAATGTCGGCACGACGATCACCGGCCAGATCATCCGCCTGCTGGACGTGAACGCGGACAGCGCCTCGTGGATGAACATCTTTAAGCCCTCAACCCTTGCGCCCGTCGCTTCGATTATCGGTATTCTTCTGATTATGGCGGTGCACACCCGCAATTCCAAGACGGTGGGCAATATCGCCATCGGCTTCGGCATTCTCTTCACCGGCCTTTTGAATATGACGGCCTCCGTCAGCCCGCTGTCCGAGTCCGAGAGCTTCGCGAGCATGTTCGTCAGCCTCGCGGACAAGCCGATTCTCGGCTTCCTCGCCGGTACGGGCGTGGCGTTTCTGATTCAGAGTTCTTCGGCCACCATCGGCATTCTACAGGCGCTGTCCGTCACCGGCGCGCTGTCGCTGAGCTCGGTTTACGCCATCATCATCGGCGTGAACATCGGCGACTGCGTGACCACGGCCATCGTCTGCTCCATCGGCTCCAAGGCCGACGCGAAGCGCACCGGTATGGTGCACATCATCTTCAACATCTGCGCGTCCATTCTCGTGATCGTGGGCATCACGCTGCTGCACAATTTCGGCGCGCTGGACGCACTCTGGGATCGCCCGATTACCTCCGGCGGCATCGCCAACGTGCACACGCTGTTCCGCCTGATCTCCGCCGTGGTGCTGCTGCCCGTATGTACGCAGTTCGAAAAGCTGGCCTGCAGGCTCATCAAGGACGACGAGCAGGTCGGCGAGAGCGTGGATCGCGAGCTTCAGCAGCTGGATGAGAAGTTCTTCGCCTCTCCGGCACTGGCGCTGGCCAGCGCGAACGATGCGATTTCCACCATGGCGCGTCTGGCGCGCAACGCGGTGTCCGACTCGGTGGATCTGCTGTTCAATTACGACCGCCGCGGCGTGGAGATCATCAACGAAAACGAGGATCACATCGATTCCCTGGCCGACCACGTGGACAATTACCTCATCCGTCTTTCGTCTCACGTGGCGACGGACCACGATAATGATCTGCTGAATTACTACATTCAGTGCTTCTCAGAGTTCGAGCGCATCGGCGATTATGCAGTGAACCTGACCGAGAGCGCCACCGAAATGGTGGAGAAGGACACGCCCTTCTCCGAAACGGCGAAGAAGGAGTTGGCGCTGCTCAAGGAGGCGCTGCTGGAGATCACCGGCTACGCCTACGAAGCCTTCATCGGCGTGAACGCGGAGCAGGCGCGGCACATCGAGCCTGTGGAGGAGGTCGTGGACGACATGGTCGCCACGCTGCGCAGCAATCACATCAAGCGCCTGCGCAACGGTCAGTGTACCGTCTACGCGGGACTGGAATTCCTGGACATTCTGATTAATATCGAGCGCATTGCCGACCAGTGCTCCAACATCGGTGTGTACACGCTGGCCCAGTCCAATCCAGGCGTAATGCAGAGCCATCATGACTACATCCAGCATCTGCATCAGGGCGGCGACCCGGTGTTCAACGCGGAATATCAGGAAATCAGCAGAAAATACTTCTCGAAGCTGGCCGAAATTGAAGGAACGCCGTCATAATTCGACCGAAAATGCATCTAAATATTAAAAATGTTAATTCCTCTCCGAAAGTGTTGACAAATCGGAGGGGAATTGCTATAATAAACAAGCTGTCAGCGAGAAATACTTGAACGACAGCGGCGATCCTTGAAAACGATACAGAGAGAAATCATTGTACAAGAGAACAGTCAGATTCTGAGAGAGTGAAACGCTCATTGAAGGCTGGGGAAGGGATTGGCTTTGGCGAGCTGATTCCGGAGCTGGTCTGAGATGAGAGAAGGATTGAACATAAGAGTTTGATCCTGGCTCAGGACGAACGCTGGCGGCGTGCTTAACACATGCAA
>USDD01000026.1 GCA_900553265.1 uncultured Eubacteriales bacterium | reverse complement strand
GAGGTGAGCCGGCATGAGTGAGACGCTCCGTGATCTCGTGGTATCGCTGTCATGCTTCAACGCACCTTTCAGCTTCAGCAGGATGCGGTCGGGCAATGCAAGCGCGCGCTCCAACAGGCCAGCGACAAGCTGCAGGAGTGCTATGCCCGGCAGAACGACTACGACCAGCGGCTGGTGGACGCGAAGGACAAACCTCACGATGCTACACGATTATATTATGGTGAAACAGATGTATATATATGCCTGAGAACCATGCTCGGCGTGTCGAGCGGATTTCCAAAGCGAAGTTCGACAGGTTCCGCGCGGTTTACCATGCTCCGCCCGACGCTTATTGGAAAGGCGACCGCATTTATGAGGCGCTGGAGAAATGGAAGATTTTGTCTGCGGCGAGGACGAGGCGCCTGTTGCTGCCGCGTTTGTGACGGACACTTTGAGGTTTTCTGCATGGAGATTGTCGACGGCGTGTTCTGCCAGGAGGCGCTTCGCGAGGTGCTGATCGCCATGCTCGATGAATGCAGAGGCGCGGGCGCGAAGGACATGACCTGCTTCTGCGGCGAGGCACGTCCTGCAGGCGCTCGGCTTTCAGTGCGTTGGGGAATACGTGCTGTATGTCAGATACTTGTGAGCGGCGGTTCATGGACAGAATGCGTTGCCTGCTGGCCGCTTTTTGTGGAGCGCGTCGGAGCGGGCCGATTGCGCGGCGATGGAAAATGTGATAGAATGAGAAAGCGGGTCGGGCGCTGCACGATCTGAAACGGCGCGCGAACAGGCGCTTTGGGGAGGAAAAACTGTGAAGCATTTGAATCGCTCCATCATGGAGGATTATGAGATTCTTTCCAGCCGGCCGGAGCGGCTGTGCGCAGTGCAGTTCGGCGCGGACGCGCGGCTGCTGGGCGGCGTGGATCGGATGCTGGACGAAGCGAACTGCGCGGGTGCGAACGTGGGCGCTGCGCTGGTGGACACGGACGGCGGGGAGTTCGCCGGGCATCTGAAGCGGCAGGACGGCATGTTCACCGTCTTTGTGCGCGGCGAGGCGGACGAAAAGGAGGTTCACCGGGAACAGGTGGTGCAGTCGGTGCTCCGGGCGCTGGATCCCGAGGCGGACGACGCGGCGCTGATGGCGCTGGCGCGGGACGGCGGCATTCGCTTTCTGATTCTGTCCGAGGATGAGATCGACGAGCACCGCAGCGCGGCCGCGGCGGCGTTGTCGGCGCGCTTCCTCGTGGAGCGCTTCCGCGCGGGGCTGGAGCCGCCGGCGGTTCTCGCCTTCGGCGATGCGCCGGAGTGCGCGCGTCGTGTGAAGGCGCGCGTTGCCGCGGTGGCGGAGCGCTGGTCGGCGGGGGAGGAATTCGCCCAATGGCTGGAGCAATGCCGCTTCTTCCCGGCGCTGATGGACAGCCTGACGGCGCGCAGCGGCGCCGAAGAGGCCGCGCGGCTCTGCCGGGAGATGAACTATGCTGACGCGATGATTCACATCGCCGAGCCCTACGCGCTGTGCGCGGTGCAGGCTGACGCGGCGTTCCGGGCGGAATTCCCACTGCCGGGCGTGGAATACGTGGACGATATTGCGCCGCTCATGGAGCGCAAGCACCGGCTGTTCGACGCGGGACTGGCGATTCTGACGGCGCTGGGCGCGCTGCACGGCGACGCGACGCTGGCGGACTGCATGAAGGACGAGCCGCTGCGCGAGCGCCTCGGGCGGGCGCTGATGGACGAGATTCTGCCCTACGCGCCGCTGCCTCGGGAGGAAGCGGCTCAGTACGTCATCCGCTGCTGCGAGCGCTGGGAGAATCCCATGAACGAAAACCGGCTGTTCGAGGCCGGGTCGGGGCTGCTCAGGCGGCTGCGCGTGGGCGTGCTGCCGGCCATGCGCGCCTATGCTGACGACAGGTTCAAGCTGCCGGAGCATCTGGCGCTGACGCTGGCCGCGGCGGCGCTGGTCTATGCCGGGGTGCGCCGGGGCGCATCGGGGGCGTTCGAGCTGGAGCTGGACGGCGAAATTGTGCCCGTCCACGACGATCCCGGCGCGCTGGAGGCCTTTTCGCGCCTGTCTCCGGACATGCCGTCGGATTCACTGGCCTACGCCGTGCTGGCTGACCGCACGCTCTGGGGCGGCGAGGATCTGCGCGCCCTCGACGGTCTGGAGGAATCCATGGCCGCCAACATGGCCATGGTCGCGTCCATGGCCGCGCAGGAGGAAAAAAAGTGAACGGGCTTTGGGTGGCGGCGGAGCGGATGTGCGGATGCATCGCCGAAATCCTCGCGGGCTGCGCGCCGTCCATCTATCTGTACGGCTCCGCGGCGCTGGACGACTTTCGCCCGGGCTGGAGCGACGTCGATCTGCTGGTGCTCACCCGGGAGGAAATCTCCGAGGCGCAGGCCGAACGGCTGGTGGGGCTGCGGCAGGAGCTGCTCGCGCAGGAGCCGGACAATGGGTACTATCGTGCCTTTGAGGGCGGAATGCGTTCGCTGGCGGCGTTTGTGTCGGGCGCGGAGGATCGGGTGGTGTACTGGGGAACGAGCGGACAGCGCATTGCCCGGAACTATTCCTTCGATTCCTTCTGCCGAAGCGAGCTGCTGGACAGCGGACGGCTGCTCATCGGCGAGGACGTGCGCGGCGCGATTTCGAGACCGGGCATGGACGAGCTTCGCGCCGACGTGCGGCGGCACTGCGCGTCCATACGCGAGTACGGCGCGCTGACCGGGCGCAGCCTGTACTCCTTCGGCTGGATGCTGGACATTTCGCGGTGCCTGTACACGCTGCGCACCGGGAGGATCATTGCCAAGACGGCGGCGGGCGAATGGGCGCTGGCGGAGAATCTCTGCCCGAACCCGGACGCACTGGAGCTGGCAGTGAAGGTGCGCAGGGAGCCCATGCGGTATCGCGATGACGCGCAAATTCTGGACGCGGCGGCGGCGCTGAACCCGTTCGTTCAGGCCTATGCCGGGATTTTGGAAAGGGAGCTCGCGCGCGCCGAGCCTTGAAAAACGATTTATTTCAGATGGAAGGCCCATTTGCACAGTATGTGCAAATGGGCCTTCTCCATGGATTCGTTACGCCTGCGCGATGGTGTATTCGCCGGCGGTAAGGGTGATTTTGCCGTCGTGCAGCGCGGCGGGCCGGCCGTTGACCGTCCACTGGGCGTCGGCGAGCTCGGGCACGAAGTCGGCTTCGCAGTCGAAGGGCACCTTCACGGTGTAGACGAGCTTGCCGTCCACGCGCTTCCAGCCGCTCTCGTAGAGGCCGGCGGCGGAATCGTAGGTGCAGCGGGCGAACTCAAACCGCGGGTCGGACACGGGGGCGATGCGGGCGCGCTTGAAGCCCGGCTGCTCCAGCACGGGATTCAGGCCGCACATGAAGCGGTACATCCACTCCACGATGGCGCCGTAGGCATAGTGGTTCATGCTGTTCATGCCCGTGTCGCTGACCAGACCGTCGGGCAGCACGGAATTCCAGCGCTCCCAGACGGTGGTCGCGCCCATGTTGACCTCGTACAGCCAGCTGGGGAAGTCCTCGTTCAGCAGAAGGGTGTAGGCCACGTCGGACATACCGTTCTTGGACAGCGTGGGGCAGAGGTGATAGGTGCCCACGAAGCCGGTGTCCAGATGGTCCTGACGGTCGGCGATCTTTTTGCGCAGATCCTTCTGAATGCGCGCGCGGGCCTCGTCGGGCACCAGCCCGAGGCTCAGCGCCAGCGCCATGGCGGTCTGGGTCGGCTCGGCGATGCGGCCGGTGGCGGTGAAGTACTCCCTGCGGAAGGCGGTCTTGATCTCGTCGGCCAGCCTGGAGAACTCGGCATAGTCCTCCGCATAGCCCAGCGCCTTCGCGGCCTGCGCGGTGGCGCTGACGGAGAAGAAGTAGTAGCAGGAGGCGACGTAGTAGGGGTCGGTGCCGCCGAAGCAGCTGCCCTGCACCGGGTTGTCCAGCGCCAGCCAGTCGGCGAAGTGGAAGCCGGAAGTCCACAGGCGGCTGGATCCGCAGTGCTCGTCGTCCTGTTTGCGGATCCAGTTCGTCCACAGCTTCATGTTCTCGTACTGGCGCGCGAGCATGCTCTTATCGCCGTAGAACTCATACATCGTCCAGGGAATCATGGTCGCCGCGTCGGCCCATGCGCAGGAGCCGAACGCGCCCTGTGGCTCGTGGCGGATGGACGCGATCTGGTCGAGGATGTCCGGCACGACGTGGGGCACCGCGCCGTCCAGCCGGCGCTGCTCCAGCAGCATGTCGTGCAGGTACTTCTCGTAGAACGCGGGCGTGTACATGTTGAAGCTGGCGGTGGGGCAGAAGACCTCCGCGTCGCCCGTCCAGCCCATGCGCTCGTCGCGCTGGGGGCAGTCGGTGGGCGTGTCCAGGAAGTTGCCGATCTGGCCCCAGAAGGCGTTGTGGATCAGCTGGTTGACCTTGGCGTTGGAGGTCTCCACATGGCCGATGACCGCCAGATCCGAATGGATGACGCAGCCGGTGAAGTCCTCGAGGCGGATGTTGTCGACGCCCGTGACCTTCACGAAGCGGAAGCCGTAGAAGGTGAAGTGGGGGCGGACATGGGCGGGACGGCCCGCGGAGATGTAGGTGTATTCCGCCTTGGCCGAGCGCAGGTTGTCGCGATAGAAGCAGTCGTTCTGCAGAAGCTCGCCGAACTGGAGATAGACCTTCGCGCCTTCGGGCAGATCGCAGTTGAACTCCAGCCAGCCGGTCATCAGCTGACCGAAGTCGATGACCCATTCGCCGGCTTTGGTGTGCAGAAGCTCTTTGGCGGGAATGCGGTCGAGGATGCGCACCGGCGGGGACAGGCGCTCGGACAGCGGGGCCGCGGGAGCCTCCGCGAGAACGGCCTTATCGGTGGGCTGTTCGGATTCCAGACGCGCGTCGTAGACCTCGCCGTCGTAGATGCTGCTCTCCAGAATGGGCGATCTGCGCGCGTCCCAGCTCTCGTCGGAGTCGAATACCATTTCGGAGCCGTCGGCCAGCTCCACGCGCAGCTCCACCAGCGCCTTCTGCCGGTCGCCGTAGAGGTTGGCCATCTCGGGCACGAAGCCGAAGCGGCCTTTGTACCAGCCGTTGCCCAGCCACGCGTCCAGACGGTTCTCGCCCGCGCGGAGCATGTCGGTCACGTCGTAGGTCTGATATTGCAGCCAGAGATTGTAGTCGTTGTAGAAGGGCGCGAGAATCTCGTCGCCCACCTTTTCGCCGTTGACGGTCAGCTCATAGGTACCGAGACCCACGGCGTAGATGCGGGCGCGAACAGGCGCGGCGGGCAGCGTCACGGCCGTGCCCAGAATGGAGTGCACGTCCTTATCATAGGGCGACTGAATCCACTGCGCCGCCCAGGGCTCGCCGCACTTGCCGGTTTCGAACCACGCGGGCTCGCTCACCGCGCGGTCGCCGTCGTCGGCCACGACCTCCACGCGCCAGAAATAGCGCGTGCGGGGCGAAAGCGTCAGCTCCGGCTCGTAGCCCAGCGAGGAAATGCCCTCAGTCAGGCCGCTGTCGAAGAGGCACTCGTCGAAGCGCTCGCTCAGGCTGACCTGAACGCGCGCCGCGCGCTGCTTCAGACCCGTGGAGTCCTCCGCCGTCCAGGTGAAGAGGGGCTTTTCCATGGCATAGCCCATGGGATTGGTCAGATGATTGGTGCGAAGATTTCTGATTTTCATGGAAGAATCCGTCTCCTTTCGGGTTCGACAGAAATTTCAATGGAGCCAAAGCTCCGCCGAAGTTCATTCTATCATTTTTCGCCGCCGCGCGCAACTGTTCGGCGACAAAAAACGTGCGTTTGACACCGCATTCGCGATGTGCTATGATGTGGAAAAACCACTTGGAGGAGCGTCAGCGCAATGAAGCGGATACTGGTCACGGGCTTCGAGCCCTTTGGCGGAGAGCAGGTCAATCCCTCATGGGAGGCGGTTCGGGCGCTGCCGGACGAAATTTCCGGCGCGGCCGTTCGCAAATTTCAGATTCCGGTGGAATATCGCCGGGCGGAGGAGGAGCTGCTTCGGCTGCTGGAGGCGGAGAATCCCGATCTGACCATCCTGTGCGGTCAGGCGGGAGGGCGGAAGAAGATCTCGGTGGAATGCTGCGCCATCAACCGCGACCACGCCGACGCGCCGGACAACGCGGGCGAGGTGCGGCGCTATCGGCCCATCCGGCCCGAGGGAGCGGCGGCGTACTTCACCGATCTGCCGGCGGAGGCCATGGCGGCGGCGGCGCGGGCGGCGGGCACGCCCTGCGAGCCGTCCTTTTCCGCGGGCACCTATGTGTGCAACCATCTCTACTACACGCTGCTTTCGCAGAACCGGCGCGGCTGCTTCATCCACGTGCCCTATTCCGCCGAACAGGCCGAGGGCACGGATCGGCCCTGTCTGGAGATTGCGCAGATGACCCGGGGAATCCTCGCGGCCATCGAGGCCGCCCTCTGAAGAATCAAAATTTCGCCCTCGCGCGGCTTGACAGAAGGCGGCGAGTGTGCTATCATGACTCAAAAGCGATGAGGGGAAGAAGTAGCCCGTCCCGTCGGAATTCAGAGAGCCCTCGGTGGGTGCGAGAGGGCGGAGACGGTCGGGGGAATACATCCCGGAGCCGGTCGGGGGAAGAAGAGTAGTCCGACCCGGTCTGCGCCCGTGAACGCGCGAGAGGCCGCCCGCATGGACGGCGAACGGAAGTGGTACAGCGTCCAATGGTCGCCTTCCCATCGGGGAGGGCGCTTTTTTATTCGGCGAATCGGCGTCTGACAGGGAGGAATCCGAAAATGAAATTCACCGAGGAACAGTTCGCGAAGCACATGCGCCCCATCACGGGCAGCGCCATCCGCGAAATCTTCAAGCTGCTGGCCAAGCCGGGCATGATCTCCTTCGCCGGCGGCAATCCGTCCAACGCGGCGCTGGAGCCGGAGATCATCGCCGAGCTCTCCGGCGAGGTGCTGGGCAAATACGGAACCACGCTTCTGCAATACGGCGCGACGGACGGCTTCGGCCCGTTCCGGGAGAGCGCGGCGGAATTTCTGCGCACGGAGCAGGTCGACTGCGACGAAACGTCGGTGCTGCCGGTGCAGGGCGGCTCTCAGGCCTTCGATCTGCTGCTGCGCGCGCTGATCGATCCCGGCGACGCGGTGCTCTGCGAAAGCCCCACGTTCCTGGGCGCGATTCAGACCATGCGCGAGTACAACGCCCGGCTGATTTCCATGCCCACCGACGGCGAGGGCGTGATCGTCGAGGCTGCCGAGGAGCTGATCAGGAAGCATCATCCCAAGCTGATGTACGTCATTCCCACGTTCCAGAATCCCACGGGCATCACTCTTTCGCTGGAGCGGAGAAGGGCGCTGGCGGAGCTGGCCGCCCGCTACGGCGTGGTGCTGGCCGAGGACGATCCCTATCGCGATCTGCGCTATTCGGGAACGGCGCTGCCGCCCATTCAGTCCTTCGACGAGGAGGGCTGGGTGGTGTACATGTCCAGCTTTTCCAAGTACATCGCTCCCGGCATGCGGCTGGGCGCGGCGGCGGTGAAGAATCCCATGCTGCTGCGCAAGATGGTCATCGGCAAGCAGTCCGCCGACGTGCATTCGCCGCTGCTGACTCAGGCCATCGTGGACGCGTATCTGCGCCGGGGCCTGATGCCCGGGCATCTGAAGCGCATCTGCGGCGAATATCAGCTTCAGCTGAGCGCCATGTTCGAGGGCTTCGACGCGTTCCCGGTGAAGGTGAGCCACACGGAGCCCCAGGGCGGCCTGTTCGTCTGGGCGGAGCTGCCCGAGGGCGCGGACGGCCAGCGGGTGTTCGACGCAGCGCTTGCGAAGAACGTGGCCTTCGTGCCCGGCACGCATTTCTATCCCGAGGGCGGCCATGCCAACACCATGCGCCTGAACTTCTCCATGTGCGACATTCCCACCATTCGCGAGGGCATGGCGCGGCTGGGACAGGCCATTGCCGAAGAGGTAAGATAAGATGAAGATTCTTTTTCTCGGAACTTCCGGCGGCGAGAGCTATCCGGGCGTGTGGTGCGCGTGCCCGAACTGCGCCTATGCCCGCGCCCGCGGCGGGAGGAACATACGTATGAACACGGGCACGATGATCGACGACGACGTGCTGCTCGACCTCAACAGCTGCGGCTTTCACACCGCGGCGCGGCTGGGCGTTTCGCTGACGGGCGTAAAGACGCTTCTGGCCACCCATCCCCATCCCGACCACATGACCATCGAGCCGCTGGAATGGCGCGCGGTGCCCGAATGGGTGGAGAAGCTGCCCGAGGACGAGCGCGTGCACTACAGCGCCGCGCGGTTCACGCCGCTTCCGATGATGACGGTCTACGGAAACGCCTGCGTGGAGAAGCTGCTCATGGAGCGCAGGCCGGAGCTGTTCGATGATTCCTCCAACGCCCGGATGCGCTTTGTGCGCATCCATGAGGGCGAGACCGTGGAGGCGGAGAACCTCACCTTCACGCCGGTGCGCGCCCGCCACGGCGAGCCGGGCTTCGCCCACAGCTATATCCTCCGGCGCGGCGGCAAAACGCTGCTCTACGCGCTGGATACGGGCGGCTATGATCCGGACATGCTGGAGCTGATCTATGCCGGGCGTTACGACGGCGTGATCACCGAGGGCACGCTGGGCCTGTGCGACGCGCCCGCGGACGGCCACATGAGCAAAGCGAAGAACGTCGCCTTCCGCAAAGCGCTTCTGGAACACGGCTGCATCTCCGAGAATACGCCCGTGTTCCTGACCCATATGAGTCCTCACTGGACGCCGCCCCACGACCTCTACGCGCCCATGATGGCCGAGGAGGGCTTCACCGTCGCCTACGACGGCATGATTGCAGAAATCTGATTCAAGGAGTGAATTTTGAACATGAACGCATACGACATTCTCAAAGAGCGCGGCTTTATCGCGCAGGTGACCTACGAGGACGAGCTCCGCAAGGCCTTTGACGAGGGCATGGTCACGTTCTACACCGGCTTCGACCCCACGGCGGACAGCCTGCACATCGGCCATTACATCCCCGTCATGGCCATGGCGCATCTCCAGCGCGCCGGCCACAAGCCCATCGCGCTGATGGGCGGCGGCACCGGCATGATCGGCGATCCCTCGGGCAAGAGCGACCTGCGCAAGGTGCTCACCGTGGAGGACATCGACCACAATGTGGAGTGCTTCAAGAAGCAGATGTCCCGCTTCCTGGATTTCGATCCGTCCAAGCCCAACTGCGCCGTCATCGCCAACAACGCCGACTGGCTGCGCACGCTGAACTACATCGACTTCCTGCGGGAGGTGGGCGCGCTGTTCTCCGTCAACCGCATGCTCGCCGCCGAGTGCTACAAGCAGCGCCTTGAGCGCGGCCTGACCTTTCTGGAGTTCAACTACATGCTCATGCAGAGCTACGACTTCCTGGAGCTGAACCATCGCTATAACTGCATCCTGCAGACCGGCGGCGACGACCAGTGGTCGAACATGCTCTCCGGCGCGGATCTGATTCGCCGCAAGGAGCAGAAGCCCGCCTTCGCCATGACCTTCAAGCTGCTGCTGACCCACGACGGTCGCAAGATGGGCAAGACCGAAAAGGGCGCGCTGTGGCTGGACGCGAACAAGTGCTCGCCCTACGATTTCTACCAGTACTGGCGCAATGTGGACGACGCGGACGTGGAGAAGTGCCTGGGCCTGCTGACCTTCCTGCCCATGGACGAGGTTCGCCGTCTGGGCGCGCTTCAGGGCAGCGAGATCAACGAGGCCAAGCGCGTGCTGGCCTTCGAGGTTACCAAAATGATCCACGGCGAGGAGGAGGCCGTCAAGGCACAGCAGGCGGCCGAGGCCCTCTTCGGCGGCGCGGCGGCCGGCGGCAGCATTCCCACCACGGAAATTTCCGCCGCGGAGCTTGCGGAGGAGGCGCGCCTGCTGGCGTGGATGACGAAGGCCGGCATGACCAAGTCCAACGGCGAGGCGCGCAAGGCCATCCAGCAGGGCGGCGTGTCGGTCAACGACGAAAAGGTCGCCGATCCCGACTTCCGCTTCACCGAGGAGACGCTCGCCGGCGAAGGCGCGGTGGTCAGAAAGGGCAAAAAGACCTTCCATCGCTTCGTGGCCGCGAAGTAAAAACTCACCAGATTGGCTCCCGGTCGGAGGTTTCCGGCCGGGGGCCGGTTTTGTCCCTTACATTTGCCTTACGTTTTGTCCAAAACCCTGTTCGGCGGCCGGCTTCCGTGGTATAATCTTCGAGCGCAGGCCGGAAGGCGGCGCAGATCGGCGGACGGAGGAAATGACCATGGCTCAGAATCTCGAGGCGCTTCGGCAGGCGGCGGTGATCTATCCCATCTTCGCGGTGCTGTTCACGGTGCCCTATCTGCTCTATTGCTATCGAAAGTATGGCTCGGTGCTGAGCCTGCGCATCGTCATCGTCTATTCCTTCGCGCTGTATCTGCTGTGCGTGTACTGTCTGGTGATTCTGCCGCTGCCCTCGGCGGAGAAGGCGCGGATGCTGAGCGGACGCAAGCAGCAGTGGATTCCCTTCTGGTTCGTGCGCAACATGCTCGGCGAGGCGAAGCCGGTATGGAACCAGCCGAAGAGCTGGCTTCGGATGCTGAACACCGGCGCGTTCCTGACCACGGCGCTGAACGTGCTGATGACGCTGCCCTTCGGAATTTATCTGCGCTATTACTTCCAGTGCTCGCTGAAAAAGACGCTGATCGCGTCGTTCCTGCTGTCGCTGTTCTTCGAGCTGACGCAGCTGAGTGGGCTGTACTTCATCTATCCCGGCAGTTACCGGCTGTTCGATGTGGACGATCTGATGACCAACACGCTGGGCGGCGTGCTGGGTTACGCGCTGGCCGGGCCGCTGACGCGATGGCTGCCCAGCCGTGAGACGCTGGATCAGATCAGCGCGGCGCGCAGCGAGCGCGTGTCGCTGCTGAGGCGGCTGCTGGCGCTGGGCGTGGATCTCTTTGTGGCGGCGATTTTCGAAACGGCGCTGTACATCGGCAGCCGGCAGACGCACTTCGGCCTGGGAATGATCGCCTGTTTCGTCCTCTCGGCGTGGATCGGCCGGGGACGCACTCCGGGCTATGCGATTACTCGCCTGCGGCTGGCGCGGGAGGACGGTTCGCGGCCGAGAGTGTACCAGTATCTCGTGCGCTATGTCAGCATGTACGCGGTGCTGATCGCGCTGCCGGCGGCGCTGAACGTGGCGCTGGTGCTGGCGGACGGCGTGCTGTTCCTTTCGCCGATGGCGACGCTGATTCTGCTGGGCGTGGTGGACGGCGGCTATCTGTTCGGCCTGCTGTTCGAGCTGATCCGCGCGGCCATGCGCCGCCCGCTGTTCTACGAGCGCCTGTCCCGAACCCGGCTGGTGAGCACGCTGCCGGTGCCGGAGAAAAAGTGAAACGGATTCCGTGTGCGGAGAACCACTGTGCACGGAATTTTTGCGCCCGCGAAAAATGACATTTCCGAAAAGACGGCAATCTTTACGCTTCCTTTGTGGACAAACGTTAGTTGGCTAACTATAATAATAGCATAGATGTAATCAAAGCTGTTTCTCCTTTTGCGAATACCAAAGCCGGAGGTTGCAATGCTCGGAAAATACGCGGTCAAAAAGCCCTATACGGTCATTGTGGGCGTGATTCTGGTGCTGATTCTGGGCGTGATTTCGTTCACGCACATGACCACCGATCTGCTGCCCAACATGAACTTCCCCTACGTCATCGTGTACACGACCTATGTCGGCGCGACGCCGGAGCAGGTGGAGGATGAGGTGACGCGGCCGATGGAGGCGGCGTTCGCCACGCTGACGGACATCAAGGACGTATCGTCCCAGTCCAGCGACAACCTGTCGCTGGTGGTGCTGGAGTTCAACGACACGGCGGACATGAACACCGCCATGATCGAGATCAACTCCGAGATCACCACGCTGTCGGCGACATGGAGCGATTCCATCGGCGCGCCGGCCATCATGAAGATCAATCCCGACATGCTGCCGGTGTCCATCGTCTCCGTGGTTCGCGACGACATGGACATCCTCGAGCTCTCGCGCTATGTCGAGGAGGAGCTGGTGCCTCAGTACGAGGCCATCAACGGCGTGGCCTCCGTCACGGCCTCCGGCGTGATTACGCAGGAGGTGGATGTGACCATCGACCAGAGCCGCATCGACGTGCTCAACAGCGCCATTCTTCGGGATATCGACGCGCAGCTGGCCGACGCGGAGGAGCAGCTCAACGACGCGCAGGCGCAGATCTCCGACGGAAAATCCCAGCTGGCCCGGGCGAAGAAGCAGACCCTCGGCCAGATCAGCGACGGAATGAAGCAGCTGGAGAGCGGCGAGGCGCAGCTGAGTCAGGCCGTGGAACAGCTGACCGCTCAGCGTGCCGAGCTGGTCGCCCAGCAGAAGCAGCTGGAGGAGGCCATCGCGCAGCTGGAAAAGCTGACCGGGCTGACCGACGAGGAGCGCGCGCTGCTGGCCGAGATGGAAAAGCAGCTGGGCAATCTGAAGGCGGAGAAGGATCGCCTTCAGGAGCAGCTCGACAAGCTGGAGCCGGGACAGACCGGCGACGCGCTGAATCAGCAGCGAGCCGAGGCCGTGGCCAGGCGCGCCGAGCTGGCGGCCGAAAAGGACAGATATGAGCGCTATCTGGCCGACCTGAACGAGGCGGATCCGGCGAAAATTCAGTCGGAAATTGAGTCGCTGAACGGGCAGATCGCCGCCAAGCAGAGCGAGGTCGCCGCGGCGCAGAGCGCGCTGGATGCGGCTGCGGATGAGCGCGCCCAGGCTCAGAGCCATGTGGACGAGCTGAAGCGTCTGCTGGGGGAACAGGAGCCCACCGCCGCGCCGACGGCTTCGGCAGAGCCGACGACCGACCCGGAGGCGAGCGCTACGGCTGCGCCCGACGCGACGGCCTCCGCGGAAGAAACCGCCGCGCCGGCGGAGACGGCCTCCGCGGAGCCGACCGACGGCTCCACGGCCGTGCCGGAAGCGTCGCCCGCAGCGGCGGATGATGCGACGACCGCGCCCGCCGACGCGGCGGCGCAGAGCGCGAAAACGTCCCTCTTCGCCGCGCAGGCGGAGGAGCGCACGCCCGAGGAGCTGCGCGAGGAGCTTGCGCAGGCCGAGGCGACGCTCGCCGAGAAGCAATCGGCCATGGAGCAGGCGCAGAAGGCGCTGGATGAAAAGAACGCCGAGCTGAAATCGCTGAACGACCAGCTCGCCCAGAAGCAGAAGGCGCTGGACGAGATTCAGGGCGAAAATCTGCAGAGCCGCAGGGACGAGGCCCAGCGGGAGATCGACCGGCTGAACGCGCGCATCGCCGCGGTGGATCTGGAAATCGCGGGCATCGATCAGGCGATCAGCGGCGGCGACGAGGCCATCGAGGAAATGAAAAAGTCCCTCGCCCAGCTGGACGAAGCCATCGCGAAGATCGAGAATTCCGACGAGTACAAGGCGCTCAAGCTGGCACTGGACAAGGACGAGCTGAACCGGCAGTATGCCGCCGCCGTGGAGGGCAAGGCCCAGCTGGACGCGGGCATCGCCCAGATCGACGCGATGCTGGAAAAGCTGAACGCGGGTATCATCCCCGGCGGTATGATCGAGGGCGTCGACGAGGACACCAGCATTGCCGACGCGCGGGCGCAGCTGGAAAGCGGTCGGAAGCAGGCCGAGGACGGCTTTGCACAGGCCGAGGCCCAGCTCAGCGACGCGGAGGCGCAGCTTTCCGAGGCGCGCGCCGAATTTGAGGAAAAGCGGGACGAGGCGCTGAAGAACGCGGGGCTGGACGGCGTGATTACCCTCCAGACTGTGGGCGGAATCCTTGGCGCGCAGAACATGTCCATGCCCGCGGGCTATGTCTACGACGTGTCCGAGAACCAGTATCTCGTGCGCGTGGGCGACAAGTTCGCGTCGCTGGACGAGCTGAAGACCATGAAGCTGTTCCATGTGGGCAGCGATTCGGTGGAGGACGTGCGCCTCATGGACGTGGCCACGGTGGAGATCACCGACAACAGCGCCGACACCTTCACCAAGTTCAACGGCAGGGACGGCATTCTGCTGTCCATTGAAAAGCAGTCCACCTTCTCCACCACCGACGTTTCCAAGAGCGTGGCGGCCAAGAACGCCGAGCTGACGGGCGCAGACAGCGCGCTGAGCATCATCGACCTGTTCAATCAGGGCGACTACATCACCATCATCGTCGACTCGGTGCTGAATAATCTGGTCTCCGGCGGCCTGCTGGCGGTGCTGATCCTGCTGATCTTCCTGATGGACTATCGTCCGACGATCATCATCGCCTTCTCCATTCCCCTCAGCGTGGTCATCGCCTTCGTGTGCATGTACTTCACGGGCATCACGCTCAACGTGCTGTCCCTGTCGGGTCTGGCGCTGGGCGTGGGCATGCTGGTGGATAACTCCATCGTCGCTATCGAGAACATCTATCGCCTGCGCGACGAGCAGCATCTGCCCATTCTGACGGCGTGCATCGAGGGCGTGCGCCAGATCTCCGGCGCGCTGTTCTCCTCCACGCTGACCACCGTCTGCGTGTTTCTGCCCGTGCTGTTCGTCACGGGTCTGGCGCGGGATCTGTTCTCCGACATCGGTCTGGTCATCACCTATTCGCTTCTGGCAAGCCTGCTGGTGGCCATGACGCTGGTGCCCACCATGGCGGCCAGCCTGCTGAAGAAGCAGAAGAAGGCGCGCAGGCAGCCCGTCTTCTCGGCCATCCAGCGCGGCTATGTGCGCCTGCTTCGCGGTGCGCTGCGCTTCAAGCCGCTGGTGCTGCTGGCGGCGGTGGCGCTGCTGGCGGTCACGGTGCTGCAGGTGCCGAGCATGGGCATGTCCTTCATGCCGTCGGTCAATTCCACCCAGATGACCGGTTCGCTGCCCTGGGATTCCAAGGGCGACGAGACGCAGCAGCGCGAGCAGGCTGTGGAGCTGATGAACCGCATCATGGCCGTGGACGGAATTTCCGCCGTGGGTCTGAACAGTGGAGGAACCTCGGCGGTGATGAGCAGCGGCAGCGAGCTGAGCTACTACATGATCGTCGATTCCGACGCGGGCCGCAGCAACGCAGCCATCGCCCGGGACATCCGCGCCATCGCCGACGACATGGGTCTCGACTTCTCCGTGCAGACCAGCACCATGGACATCTCCATGCTCACCGGCTCGGGCATTTCGGTGAACATCACCGGCCCGGAGGTCGAGCAGCTGCGCGCCATCGCCGCGGATGTGGCCGAAATCGTCCGCAGCGTGGACGGCGCGGCGGAGGTCGACGACGGGCTGGAGAATTCCGTGCCCGAGCTGAGCGTCACCGTGGACAAGGAAAAGGCCATCGACAAAAATCTGACCGTCGGCCAGGTGCTGCAGTTCGTGGCAACGAAAATCGCCGGCAAGACCGAGATCTCTCAGGCGACGCTGGACGGCCGGACGCTGTCCATCTATCTGATCGACGGCCGCAATTCGGACATCACGCCGGAGAATCTGGAGGATCTGGAAATTGAGGTTACCTCCGGCGACAAGAGCGAAATGGTGCGCATCGGCGACATTGCCGAGATCGCCCAGACCCAGAGCATGGGCACCATCCGCCGCCAGCAGCAGCAGCGCGTGGTCACCGTTTCCTTCGCCGTGGCCGAGGGCTACAGCGCCAACCATGTCAGCGACGCGCTGGAGGCGAAGCTCGCCGATTACGCCGTGCCTGACGGCTACGCCGTGGCGCTGGCCGGCGAAAACGAGACCGTCATGTCCATCGCGGGCGATCTGGTGTTCATGGTCATCATCGCCGTGGTGCTCATCTTCCTGATTATGGTGGCGCAGTTCCAGTCGTTCAAGTCGCCCATCATCGTCATGTTCACCATTCCGCTGGCCTTCACCGGCGGTCTGGCGGCGCTGCTGATTACGGGGCTGGATCTGTCCATCGTGGCCATGGTCGGCTTCCTGGTGCTGTCCGGCGTGGTCGTCAACAACGGCATCGTGTTTGTGGACTGCGTCAATCAGCTGCGTATCGGCGGCATGACCAAGCGCGAGGCGCTGCTGGAGACGGGCCGTATCCGCCTGCGCCCGATTCTGATGACGGCGCTGACCACCATCCTCGGTATGTCCACCATGGCGCTGGCCACGGGCATGGGCGCGGAGATGATGCAGCCCATGGCCATCGTCACCATCGGCGGTCTGAGCTACGCCACGCTGATGACCCTGTTCGTCGTTCCGGCGATGTACGATCTGTTCAACGGCGAAAAGATGTCCGCCCGCGAAATCGAAATGGCGAAGGAGTCCATGGGATTGAGCGACGGAGAGGACGCGGCTTCGACGGAAAGCGGAGCGAAGGATGCTGCGCCCGCGGACAATGCGGCGAAGGACGATTCTCCTGCGAAAGCGGCGGCTGATGCGCCTGAAGAATTTGGCGAAGCGAATGCAGACTTGCCGAACGCGGCGGCGGAAGAGCCGCGTCGATGTGCTGCGGCGGACGCGAGCGCTGCCAGCGCCAAGGCGCAGCCGGAGAACCTGTCCAAAGCGGGGCGGATGAATCCGGTAAATCCGTCGGTCAACGCGGCGAAGGCGGTGCAGACGAATTGCCCCAGCGCGGCGGTTCGACCGGGCGCTCTGCCCGCTGCGAGGCGCGCGGACGGCGCGGCGAGCCTCTCGAACGCGCCGGAAGCTCGGCCCGCGGCACGTCCGATGCAGCGCGGCGGAATGCCCGCCCGCAGAGCGTCGGCTTCCCGCCGGGATGAAAAGCGCAGGCGCGTGCAGCGCAAGCTGGATCGATAAAACCAATTTTCCCTCCGGGGCGGCTCCCAACGGGCCGCTTCGGATTTTTCTTTGGAAAAGAGAAAAAGCAGATTCGCTTAGGGGCGTTGACATTTCAAAAATGCTCTGAAAAAAGAGGAGTCTCCCGATCTTTCGATCCGAAAGCTCCTCTTTCAAACGCACTTGTCCATCCCGGCGCCTGCCATGCAGTATCATCTGACAGCGATACCGGGACATGGAGTTCCACAGAAGCGCCCGCATCCGACTCCAATTCAGATGCGGGCGCTTCAAATTCACGCTTTCAATTCGGCAATCTGCCGCACCGCGTCGTCCAACAGGGCCTGCAGCGGCGCGCCGTCGGCGCCGGCGACGCGGGTATCGCAGCGCTGCACGGGCACGAGCACCCGCTTGGCCGGGGATTCGGCCACGGCGGCGGCCATCACGCCGGTGATTTCGCCCATCATCGCGTCCTTCAGGACGATGCCGATGGGGCCGGCGATCACGTCTGCGGTTTTAGCGCAGACGCGCACGGCGTTTTCGCCGGTGGCGGCGGCGCTCGCGCCGGCCTTCAGCATGGCCGAGGTGGCGATGGCGTTGGCTCCCACGGCGAGCACCTCGGCCTCGGGCAGCCGGGTGCGCAGCCGCTCCACCAGCGCGCGGCCGATGCCGCCGCCCTGACCGTCAATGACGAGAATTTTCATCGCGTGCCGTACTTCTCCACGGTGTAGGTCTCGCCGAAGGTGTCCACCGTCGCGCGGGCGATGCGCTGGTCGGTCACCGGGCGATCCTGACGGCCGGTGCGGGCGGCGGCGATCTCGTCCACGGCGTCCATGCCCTCCGTCACCTTGCCGAAGGCGGCGTACTCGCCGTCCAGATGGGGCGCGTCGGCGTGCATGATGAAGAACTGGCTGCCGGCGGAGTTGGGCATCATGGTGCGGGCCATGGACAGCACGCCGCGGGTGTGGCGCAGGTTGTTCTGCTTAAAGCCGTTGCGCGCGAACTCGCCCTTGATGGTGTAGCCGGGGCCGCCCATGCCGGTGCCCTGGGGGTCGCCGCCCTGAATCATGAAGCCCGGGATGACGCGATGGAAGATCACGCCGTCGTAGAAGCCGGACTGGACGAGGGTGACGAAATTGGCCACCGTGTTGGGGGCAATTTCGGGGTACAGCTCGGCGGTGATGGTCTTGCCGTTTTCCATTTCGAATTTGACGATGGGATTGCTCATGGTTCTGTCCTCCTGATTTCAGTTGTCGTCGATGGGGATGGTCTCGGCCTCCAGCTCGTAGCCGTGGGTGTTGACCCGGATGGTCTGGATGACCTGATGCTTCAGCGGAACGTAGTAGCCGTCCACCGGCTGGGAGGCGATGGAGTCGATGACGGACAGCGTCTCATCGTCCAACGCCGTGCCGAAGGCGGCGTACTGACCGTCGTACTCGGGATAGTTGCCCTGCATGATGAAGAACTGGCTGCTGGCGGAGTCGGGATCCTCCAGCCGGGCCATGGACAGCACGCCGCGCATGTGGGACAGGTCGTTTTCAAAGCCGTTGGCCGAAAACTCGCCTCTGATGCGCCCGTCGGCGCAGCCGGTGCCGTCGTTGTTGGGGTCGCCGGACTGAATCAGCACGCCGGGCACCACACGGAAGAATTCCAGCCCGTCGTAGAAGCCGGAGTTGGCCAGACTGGTGAAATTCGCCACGGTGTTGGGCGCGACGGCCAGCTGCAGCTCAAAGCGCATGATCTGTCCGTCGGCCATGGTGATGGTGGCGATGGGATTGGGCACGTCGGCGTAGGGATCGGCCTTTTTCTGGCAGCCGCAGAGCAGCGCGAGCGCCGCCAGCAGCAGCGCCGCAAGCCGCCGCCTCATCGCGCCGCCTCCGGGAGGATCAGCGCGCGCTTGCGCTGAACCATCTCGTCCACGCGCTGGATGTACTGCTCGATGTTGCGCACGTTGGGCGCGCGCTCAATGCGCAGCTGGAGGTTGGAAAAGCGCAGCTCCTCGGGGTCGTAGCCCTGACGGACGGCCTTCAGATCCTGATCGAACAGCCATTTGGTGATCGCGCCCGCGCCCAGCGCCAGCACGCTGGCCGTCTCCTCCATGTTGCCGATGTTGTACAGGCACGCGCGGCCCGGTTTGGCGTAGCCCACGTTTTCCAGATTGCCCGCCATGTACTTCTGACGGTAGAGATAATAGGGCTTCCAGCCGCCGGTGGTCAGCTCCCGCCGCGCCAGCGCGATCATTTCCGCCGCGCCGTCGGCGGAGACCTGATTGTGATGGCCCTCCTGAACGTGCAGCTGCTCGTGCAGGCGGCTGGAGCGCTTGATGGCCAGCGCGTGCACGGTCACGCTCTCGGGCGCGAGCGCCATGACCTTTTCGAGGGATTTTGCGAAAACGTCCACCGCCTCGCCGGGCAGCGCCGCGATGAGATCCATGTTGACGTCGTCGAAGCCCTCCTCCCGGGCCATCTGGAACGCGCGCACCGTGTCCTCGCCGGTGTGGGCGCGGCCCACGAGGCGCAGCGTCTCGTCGGAGAAGGTCTGGGGATTGACGGAGATGCGCGTCACGGCGTGAGCCTTGAGCATGCGCAGCTTTTCCCGGTCGATGGTGTCGGGCCGGCCGGCCTCCACCGTCCACTCCGCCGCGCCGGGGAAGGCGCGCTGAGCGGCCGCGAGC
The DNA here is from genome assembly GCA_900553265.1 of uncultured Eubacteriales bacterium. Taxonomy (GTDB): domain Bacteria; phylum Bacillota; class Clostridia; order Christensenellales; family Aristaeellaceae; genus Faecivicinus. The sequence goes on along the minus strand of USDD01000026.1, from coordinate 9,058 downwards.
ACGCGCTCCAGCTCGCCGCAGGGGATGGCCGTGGGCGTGCCGCCGCCGATGTAGCCCGCGCGCAGCTTCAGTCCGCGGGCGCGCATCATCTCGCCGCACTGCTCGATTTCCCGCTCCAGCGCGTTGACATAGGGCACGACCAGCCGCCCGTCGCCGATTTCACCCGAGGCGAAGGAACAGTAGGAGCAGCGGGTGGCGCAGAAGGGAATGCCGATGTAGAGGTCGAATTCGTTCGCCGCGGGATGGAGCAGGCCGGTCTGCATCTCGGCGATTTCGCCCAGCAGCTGCGCGCGGTCGGGAGTTACGTCGAACTCGTCGACGACGCGCTGCACGGCCTCACCGCGGGTCAGCCCCTCGTCCATGCCCTCGTAGAGCAGGCGCGTGGGGCGAATGCCCGTGAGCGAGCCCCAGGGCGGGCGGCGGCCGGTGAGCGCTTTCAGCAGATCGTACAGGCCGGATTTCACGGCGCGCTTGCGCTGCCGCTTGATTTCGATGGGATGGCCCTCACAGACGGGTGTGCGGCGGAGGGTTTCCGCGTCGCCGCAGCGCCAGCGATCCAGCCATAAGCCGTCTTTGGTTTCAAAGGTATGCACAAACACGGCCTCCGCGTCCTCGGGCACGGGCCGGTCGGACGCGTCCGCCACGGTCACATCGCCGTAGAACAGCCGCAGCACGTCGCCGAGATCCGAATAGAACTCCGGCGCGGCGGTTTGCAGCGCGATCATAGGCCGTACCTCCTGCGCTCGGCGGCGATGGTGGTTTCGGGGCCGTGGCCGGGCAGCACCCGCGTCTCGCCGGGCAGCGCAAACAGCGTGCGCAGCGAGCGGCGCAGCTGCACGCCGCTGCCGCCGTAGAGGTCGGTGCGGCCGAAGCCCGCGCAGAACAGCGTGTCGCCGGAGAACAGCACGTTCCCCTCGGGATCGTACAGACAGGCCGAGCCGGCGCTGTGGCCGGGCGTGGCCAGAACCTTCAGCTTTACGCCGCACAGCTCGATCTCGTCGGGCAGATCGTCCTCCAGAAATGCCTCGGGGAAGGGGAGGACGCTGACCTCGGCGTTGAAGCAGCTCCTGGCCGGGTCGGAGAGCATCTCCGCGTCCTCGGGGCGGACGTAAACCTTCGCGCCGGTCATGCGGGACAGGGGCGCGGCGGCGAGCATGTGGTCGAAATGGCCGTGGGTGAGAACGATGGCGCTCAGCCTGCGCCCGCTCTCGCTCAGCGCGCGGGTCAGCGCGGGCAGATCGTCGCCGGGATCCACGATGAACGCGTCGCCGCGATCGTCGGGGCAGACGAGATAGGCGTTTTCCTGATAAGCGCCGCAGACCACGGCGCGGATGTTTTCGGGTCGGAGCATGGTTAGAAGCCTTTCCTGCTGTCGAGCAAAATGGTGACCGGGCCGTCGTTGAGCAGCTCCACCTTCATGTGGGTGCGGAAGCGGCCGGTGCAGGTGGGAACGCCGCGGGCCTCCAGCTGCTGCCGCAGTGCTTCGCACAGCGGCTCGGCGGTCTCGGGACGGGCGGCGCGGATGAAGCTGGGGCGGCGGCCGTGGCGCGCGTCGCCCAGAAGGGTGAACTGAGACACGAGCAGCACGCTGCCGCCCGCGTCGGTGACGGACAGGTTCATTTTATCCTGAGCGTCCTCAAAGACGCGCAGACCGGCGATCTTGTCGGCGCAGTAGCGAACGTCGCTCTCGCCGTCGCCGTCCTCCGCGCCCACGAGCACCAGAAAGCCGTTTCCGATTTCGGAAACCAGCTCGCCCTCCACGGTGACGGACGCGTGAGTGACCCGCTGAATGACGCAGCGCATGGATGGAAGTCCTCCTTTGGGAAGAGGCGACCGTCAGCCCGCGCGGCTGACGTCGATGACGTCGGGAATGCGGGCGATGTCGCGCAGCAGCTTGCTGAGCTGCTGGGTGCTCTTGATGACGATGGACACGTTGAAGATGTAGGTCTGGTTCTTGGCGGCGTGGGCCGAGATGGCGCTGACCGGAATCTCCTGAGAGGCGAACATCACCGACAGCTCGGCCAGCAGGCCGGTGCGGTCGTAGGCGAGAATCCTGATCTCGGCCTCGTAGGTGGAGTCGGCGGACTGGCCCTCCCATTCCACCTCGATCAGGCGATCCGGCTCCACGCCCTCGTCCTTCAGACTGACGCAGTCGGCGCGATGGACGGATACGCCGCGGCCGCGGGTGATGTAGCCGATGATCTTGTCGCCGGGCAGCGGGTTGCAGCACTTGGCGAAGCGCACCAGCATGCCCGATTCGCCCTTGACGGTCACGCCGTTGGACGAGGACGAGGGCGCGCGCTTCGGCGCGGCCTCCTCGGGCTTCGCCTCGGGAATGAGCGCCGGCTCCTCGGCCTTGTGGGTCTTTTTGTATTCCTCAATCAGGCGGTTCAGCACCTGCTGGGTGCTCAGTCCGCCGAAGCCCACCATGGCGTAGATGTCGTCCGCCGACTGGACGGAATAGCGCTTGTAGAGCGTCTCGATCAGGTCGGGCTTGGTCAGCGCGGGCAGGGAATAGCCCAGCCGCTTGGCCTCATGCTCCAGCATGTCCCGGCCGTGGACGATGTTCTGGTCGCGCTCCTCCTTCTTCAGCCATGCGCGGATCTTCGCCTTGGCCTCGCTGGTCTTGACGATATTCAGCCAGTCCCGGGACGGGCCGTGGGACGAGGCGGAGGTCATGACCTCCACGAAGTCGCCCGTCTCCAGCTGAGCCGTCAACGGCACGATGCGATGGTTGACCTTTGCGCCGATGCAGCGGTTGCCGATGGCGGAATGGATGCGATAGGCGAAGTCCAGCGGCGTGGCGCCCCGGGGCAGCGAAACCACGTCGCCCTTGGGCGTGAACACCAGAACCTCGTCGGCGAAGAGGTCGAACTTGAGCATCTCGCCGAAGTCGCTGGGGTCCCGCGCGTCGCTCTGCCAGTCCAGAATGCGCCTCAGCCAGCTGAGCTTCTTGTCCAGCTCGTCGGCGGCCTTGCCCTCTTTGTAGCGCCAGTGGGCGGCGATGCCGTATTCGGCGATGCGGTGCATCTCGAAGGTGCGAATCTGCACCTCGAAGGGCCGGCCCTGATTGACCACCGTGGTGTGCAGCGACTGGTACATGTTCGCCTTGGGTACGGAGATATAGTCCTTGAAGCGCCCCGGAACCTGCGGCCAGATGGTGTGCACCACGCCGAGGGCGTGATAGCACTCGGTGGTGGTGTTCACCAGCACGCGCACGGCGATCAGGTCGTTGATCTGATCGAAGGTCTTGTTCTGGGACTTCATTTTTTTGTAGATGGAATAGAAGTGCTTCGGCCGGCCGTCGATTTCGCAGCGATGGATGCCGGCCTCGTACAGCTTGGCCTTCAGCTCCTGCGTCACCTGAGCCACCAGCTGCTCGCGCTCGGCGCGCTTCATACCCACCAGGCGCACCAGCTCGTAGAATCCCTCGGGGTCGAGATAGCGCAGCGAGAGATCCTCCAGCTCCCACTTGATGGTGTACACGCCCAGACGATGGGCCAGCGGCGCGTAGATGTCCAGCGTCTCCCGGGCGATGGGAATCTGCCGTTCGGGCTTCTGGAACTTCAGCGTGCGCATGTTGTGCAGCCGGTCGGCCAGCTTGATGAGCACCACGCGGATGTCCTTGGCCATGGCCAGGAACATCTTGCGCAGCGTCTCGGCCTGCGCCTCCTCCCGCGAGGAGAAGTTGAGCTGGCTCAGCTTGGTCACGCCGTCCACCAGCAGCTCGATCTCCTGCCCGAACTGCTCGCCGATGACCTGAGTGGTCACGCCGTCCACGTCCTCCACGCAGTCGTGCAGAAGCCCGGCGGCGATGGTGGTCGCGTCCAGCATCAGGTCGGAGAGGATGACCGCCACGGCGCAGGGATGGCAGAAATAGGGATCGCCCGACTTGCGCTTCTGGTTGGCGTGGGCGTGCTCAGCAAAGGCATAGGCCCTGCGCACCAGCTCCATGTCGTCGTCCGGATGGTATTTGCGAATTTTGGCGATCAGCTCGTCGACGCTGATATAGGCTTTCCCGTCGTCGGACATCGTTTTCCCTCCCGAAGGCGTCGTGTCAAAGAGTTGTGTTTTCGCGCCAGCCCCGGACGCGCCGCCAGACGGCGCTGGTCTCGGGGTCGGTCCTGCGCATGGGCAGCGGGTCGAACCGCGCCGCGCGGCTGTCGAGCGTCAGCTGAATCAGCCGCATGTCGTGAAGCGCCAGCGCCGCGGCGGTGCAGGCGATGAAGCTCAGCCCGCTCTGGGCGCTCGCCCGGTCGAACAGGTCGTCGGGCGAATCGCAGGCGAAGGGCCGCCGACCCAGCGCGCGGAAGGCCTTGTAGACCTCGCGCAGCCCATCCACGTCGGGTAGCTCATCCATCCATGCGGGCCGGAAATCCAGATTGAGAATCTCCGCACCCTCGGGCAGCGGCAGATCCCGGGGCACGCCTGCGCGCACCACGCGCCGCCAGCGGCCCGGAACGGACGCGGGCGGATAGACGCACAGGGCGTTGAACAGCCGCGGATCCTCCGGCGCTTCCCGAATCCACAGATCGGGCGGCGCGCCTCGGGCCGCGTCGAGGATGCGCCCGGCGATGGCCAGATCGCCCGCGAGAATCAGCGTGCCCTGAGCGTTTTCCTCCAGCAGCGCGGAGAGCTCGTCCATGGAAATGGATTGACCGCCGCGCGCTTCCGGATTGATTTTATTATTATAGAGCACTTCCGTTAAGAATTCGCGTTGCAGCTCATCCTCGCCGTCGATTTTCGACGACAGTTCCTTCAGCGGGTCGTCCGAGCGCAGCGCCTTCATCTCCAGCTGCACGTCGGTGCGGCTCATGAAGGTGTTCAGCTTGGGCGTGAACAGCGCGTCCACCGCAGGCGGCAGCTTTCCCGCGCGCCGTCCCTCCCGGAAGAAGATGCCGCCGCGCTGCACGCCGCTCTCGCTCAGCGTCAGCCGAAGGTGCGCGCCGTCGCGGCCCACGGCCCTGGCTTCCACGGGAATGGCCGTCGCCCGCAGCACCGGCGCGGGATTGCCGAAGCCCGTGGGCGCCAGCGCGTCCAGCTCCTGTACGAACGCCGCCGTCAGCTCGGAAAAGTGCACCGACAGATCGTATTCCATCTCGGGCACATAGGCCGCCGAGGGAATGTTCTGAAACAGCCACGCGTCCAGCTCGGTGCGGAAGTCGTCCAGATGGTCGGCGGTGAGCGTCAGTCCCGCCGCCTGCCGGTGCCCGCCGTATTTCACCAGCAGATGCTTCACCGCCGAAAGCGCCGCGTGGATGTCCACGCCGGGAATGCTGCGGCAGGAGCCGGTCAGCACGCCGTCGCGCTCGGACAGCAGAATGATGGGATAGTGATATTTCTCCACCAGCCGGGAGGCCGTCAGCCCGATCACGCCGGGATTCCAGTCCTTCCCGGCCAGCACCAACGCCCGATGGGCGGGAAAGTCGAAGCTCTCCAGCTGAGCTTCCGCCTCCAGCTGAATCTGCTCCTCCACGTCCCTGCGGGTGCGGTTTTCCTCCTCCAGCTCGGCGGCGATGGTCGCCGCCTCGGCGGGGGCGGTCGCCGCCAGCAGGTCGTAGGAGCGCTTCGCCGAGCCGATGCGCCCGCCGGCGTTCAGTCTCGGCGCAAGCTGGAAGCCGATGTTCCCGGCGGTCAGCGTCGCGTCGGACAGCCCGGCGGCCTCGATGAGCGCCTTCAGCCCCGGGCGCGGCGCGGCGTTGATGCGCTCCAGTCCCAGCCGGACGAGAACGCGGTTTTCGTCGATCAGGGGAACCACGTCGGCCACGGTGGCCAGCGCGGCGATGTCCACGTATTCCATGGCCGCGGCGCGCCCGCCCAGCGCCTCCACCAGCTTGAAGGCCACGCCCGCGCCGCAGAGGAAGCCGAAGGGATAGTCGTTCAGCAGCGGATTGACCACCGGGCAGGCGGGCAGCCGCTCCGCCGGGCGATGGTGATCCGTCACCACACAGGTCAGTCCCAGAGATTTGGCCAGGTCGATCAGCTCCACGCTGGTCACGCCGCAGTCCACCGTCACCATCAGCCGGCTGCGCTGGGCGATGGCGCGGATGGCGGGCTCGTTCAGGCCGTAGCCCTCGCTGTGGCGGGAGGGCAGGTAGACCTCCGCCTTCGCGCCCTGGGCGCGAAGGTATCCGGCGAGGATGGCCGACGCGCTCACGCCGTCCACGTCGTAGTCGCCGTAGACGCAGATGGGCTCGCCGTTTTCCATGGCCGCGCGGATGGCCGCCGTCGCCGGACCCATGTCGCTGAGCAGCATCGGGTCGCGCAGGCGGCTCGCCGAGGGATGCAGAAATTCCTCGGCCTGCTCCGCCGTGGCGATTCCCCGCTGAATCAGCAGCGCGTGCAGCGTGGGCGACATGCCCTCGGGCCGGGGAAAATAGGCGCGCTCGCCCTCGCGCATTCGATAGTTCAGCATGGCTTCTCCTCGCGAAAGTAGGGTTGAAATAGCAAAGAGGAACCGGCGCACGGTCGATTCCTGAAAAATGGTACGACACAGACGGCCTCGCCGGAAGCGCGCCGTCGTTTGGGGGGGATGCCCGCGCGCCTCTTCCAGAGACCGAGGCGCGCTATGAATCTTTCCTCTTATTATACGCATTTTGGCGCGGAACGTCAATCATCGGCCGGAAAAAGGCGCTTTTTTGCCCGATTTCCGGCGAATTACGCGGTTGACGAACGGCGGAAAGGGCTTATAATGGAATCAGAGGTGAAAAACATGAGCAAGCATTCGGAAAAGGCCGTTGAGCTGTTCCGCGAGCGCAGATGGAACTGCGCCCAGTCGGTGGCCGGGGCGTTCTGCGACGCGACGGGCATGGACTTGGACATGGCCAAGCGCATTTCCGCGCCCTTCGGCGGCGGCATGGGCCGGCTGCGCGAGGTCTGCGGCGCGATGTCCGGCGCGCTGATGGCGATGGGACTGCTCTGCGCGCCCGAGGATCCCGCCGACCGCGCGGCCAAGGCCGAGCATTACGCCATGGTGCAGGAATTCGCGCGGCGCTTCCGGGAGCGAAACGGCTCCCTCTACTGCCGGGATTTGCTGCAGAGCGCGGATACCCGTCCCACGCCCTCCGAGCGCACCGAGCAGTTCTACCGGACGCGCCCCTGCGAGAGGATCATCCGCTCCGCGGCGGAGATTCTGGACGAAATGCTGGAGGAGCGGAAGGGCTGAGACAGGGAAAGGCAGCGCCTTCCGAAGGAGAGAACCTTCGCCGAATCCGCTTCGCCGCTCAGCGCGGAAGCCGCTCCTTCAGATGCTCCAGCAGCGCGTCGCAGCCCTCGTCCACGTCGTCGTAGGTCAGGTCGAAATTGCCGGTGTACCACGGGTCGGCAATGTCGCGCGGACGGTCGGAGAAATCCAGCAGGCGGTGGATCTTGCCCTCCGGGTCGCCGCCGCAGATGCGCCGCATGCTGCGCACGTTGGAGGCCTCCATGCCGATGAGCAGGTCGTATTCGGCGTAGTCCGAGCGATCCATGGGCCGCGCGGTGCGCGCCGTCATGGGCACGCCCATCTGGCGCAGCTTGCTGCGGGTGCCCGGATGCACCGGGTTGCCCAGCTCTTCGTCGCTGGTTCCGGCGGACGCGACCTCGATGCGGCCGCTCAGCCCGGCGCGGCGCACCTTTTCGCGCATGACGAACTCGGCCATGGGCGAGCGGCAGATGTTGCCCAGGCAGACGAACAGAATTTTGGCCATGGATCGAAGCTCCTTTGAGAGAAATATGCTCTGATTATAGCACGAATGTCCGCCCGCTGGCAACAGCGGCGGCGCTCGCTTTTTTTAACTTGCCATTTGTCGCAAGAGAGAATATAATGGCATCCATATAAAACGCACAGTCAGAAAAAAGCGGAAAGCGCCCGAATTCAGGTGGGTTTTGAAAGATAACGCAAAATTCGATGCAGAATCCGGCGCGCCGCGGGGAAGGAATGAAGCGACATGGAATTTGAGCTTCCGAAATATCGCCGTCCGGATTTTGCCCTGGAGGCGCTGGCGAATGCGCCCGACGCGCGGTGGGAGCCCGCGGAGCGGGACGGCGTGGCGCCCGACGGCTATCACAGCACGTCCATGTATCCGGAGTATGTGAAGATCGACGGCGCGTGGCGGCTGGCCGAGGAGAGCCGCATGGATTCCAGCGTGGTGCTGCGCCCGGACGGGCGGCTGGACGTGGTGGAGAACCGCAATCTGCGCCGGGGCGACCGGGTGCTGCTGGGCCGCAGCGAGGACGGCCGGGCCGGAATCTACGTCCATGCCGACGGATTTGCCGGCGAATCGGGCGCGGCGGAGGATCGCTTCGCCTTTCGCCGCGGGCGCAGCCGCGAGACGGCCTACGCCCGGGATTACGACCGGCTGATGGCGCTGCTGCGCTATGAGCGGGAGCACGGCAGCGTGGTCTGGGTCATGGGCCCGGCCTTCGCCTTCGACGCGGACGCGCGCCGCGCCATGCAGGGCCTGATCGAAAACGGCTACTGCAACGGCCTGCTGGCCGGCAACGCGCTGGCGACCCACGATCTGGAGGGCGCGTATCTGCACACGGCGCTGGGGCAGGACATCTACACCCAGCAGTCCGTGCCCAACGGACATTACAACCATCTGGACGTGATCAACCGCGTGCGCCGCAGCGGTTCGATCCGCCAGTTCATCGACGACTGCCGCATCGGCGACGGCATCATGTACAGTCTGGTGAAAAACGACGTGCCCTACGTGCTGGCGGGCTCCATCCGCGACGACGGGCCGATGCCCGAGGTCATCGGCGACGCGTACGCCGCTCAGACCGCCATGCGCGGACTGATTCGCCATGCCACGACGGTGATCTGCATGGCCACCATGCTGCACACCATCGCCGCGGGCAACATGACGCCCAGCTATCGCGTCCTGCCCGACGGAACCGTGCGGCCGGTGTATCTCTACGCCGTGGACGCGGACGAGTTCGTGGTCAACAAACTGCAGGATCGCGGCAGCCTCTCCGCCACGACCATCGTTACCAATGTGCAGGACTTCATCACGCTCATCGCCCGGGGGCTGGGCGTGATGGACTGAGATCTGTGGACGGGGGGGCAAACTCCCCC
>USDD01000025.1 GCA_900553265.1 uncultured Eubacteriales bacterium | reverse complement strand
TGCACGAACGGAGACGAGGGGAGCAATCCCCTCGTCTTTTAGGAAAGGATGATTGCTTATGATGGCTTCGGCCCGACCGTCGGAGAGCGGCTTTCGGAAGTTCATTCGCAGCTTCCACTTCAGAAGGACGTGGCCCAACTACGTCATGCTGCTGATTCCGGCCTTCTTCGTCATTTTGTTCAGCTATGTTCCGCTGTACGGACTCATCATCGCCTTTGAGGATTACAATCCGGGCAAGGGCTTTCTGGGCAGCGACTGGGTGGGGCTGAAATGGTTCCGCATGGCCATGCAAATGCCCGATTTCCCGAAGATCGTTCGCAACACCGTGGTCATCGCGCTGGGCAAGATGATCTTCACCCAGCTGTTCGCCGTGCTGTTCGCGCTGCTGATCAACGAGGTGCGCAACCCGTTGTTCAAGCGCACGGTGCAGACGGTGACCTACTTCCCGCATTTCCTGTCCTGGGTCATCATCGGCGGCGTGTTCATCGACATGCTGTCCACCAAGGGCATGATCAATCAGGCCATCAAGGCGCTGGGCGGACGGCCCATATTCTTTCTGGGCAGCAACCAGTGGTTCCAGCCGGTGATGGTCATGCTGGAGGTCTGGAAGGAATTCGGCTACGGCGCGATCATCTATCTGGCCGCCATTACGAGCATCAATCCCGAGCTTTACGAGGCCGCAAAGATCGACGGCGCGAGCCGCGTCGGACAGGTCTGGTACGTCACGATCCCCGGCATCTCCGTGACCATCGTGATGATGGCGACGCTGGCGCTGGGCGGCATCATGAACGCCGGCTTCGACCAGATTTTCATCATGTACAACGCCTCGGTCTACGAAACCGCCGACATCCTGGACACCTTTATCTATCGTCAGGGTCTGGTGGATTCCCAGTATTCCCTGTCCACGGCGCTGGGCCTGTTCAAGTCGCTGATCGGCGCGACGCTGCTGATTGTTACGAATCTCTTCGCCACGAAGAAATTCAACTATCGGATCTTCTGAGAGGTGAGGCAAGATGAACAGCAATCTCCGCTCCCGGGGCGAAAAAATCTTCGGCGTGTTCAACGCCATTCTGATGACGCTGCTGGCGCTGATGTGCCTGCTGCCGCTGATCCACGTGCTGGCGGTCTCGCTCAGCGATTCGGCGTCGGCCAGCGCCAACAAGGTCAAATTCTGGCCCATGGGCCTGAACACCGCCGCCTACGACATGGTCTTTTCCAACGCGGTGTTCCTCAATTCCTTCGGAATTTCGGTGCTGCGCACCGTTGCCGGCACGGCCATCAACCTGCTGATGGTCATTCTCGCGGCCTATCCGCTGTCCAAGGACGAGACCGAGCTGAAGGGCCGCAATGTCATCATCTGGTTCTTCACCATTCCAATGCTCGTCAGCGGCGGCATGATCCCGTCGTTCCTGCTGGTCAAGAACCTGGGCATGATGGACTCGCTCTGGGCGCTGATTCTGCCCGGCTGCGTGCCCACGTTCTACGTCATCATGATGATGAACTTCATCCGCGGCATCAGCAAGAGCATCAGCGAGGCCGCGGCCATCGACGGCGCGGGCGAATGGATGATCCTCATCCGCATCATCCTGCCGCTGTCCATGGCTTCCATCGCCACCATCACGCTGTTTTCCATGGTCAACCACTGGAACGAGTGGTTCGGCGGCATGATCTACATGAATTCCATGAACAAATGGCCGCTGCAGACGCTGCTGAGGCAGATGCTCAAATCTGTGGACATGAGCATGTTCACCTCCACGGATCTGATGAAGATCAAGCAGCTGTCGTCGCGCTCCTTCCAGTCGGCGCAGATCATCTTCGCCACGGTGCCGATTCTGCTGGTGTATCCGTTCCTGCAGAGGTATTTCATCACCGGCCTGACCATCGGCGCGGTCAAGGAGTAAATTTCAGAAAATCTGGACGGAAGAGGGCGCGGTTCGCCTTCTTCCGCCGTTTCGCTTCTGTCAATAATCATTTGGAGGAGGATTTAAGACATGGATCAGAGACTGGACGACGTTCTGCACGGCCGGGAGGGCAACGTTCTTCTGCCCTTTCTGTGGATGCACGACGGACATCGCGGCGAGCTGCCGACGCTGGTGAAGCAGGTGTACGACAGCGGCGCGCGGGCGCTCTGCGTGGAATCCCGCCCGCATGAGCACTTCTGCGAACAGGAATGGTGGGACGATATGGACGTGGTGCTGGCCGAGGCGGAGCGGCTGGGCATGAAGGTCTGGATTCTGGACGACAAGCACTTCCCCACGGGCTATGCCAACGGCATGATCTCGAAGAAGTACCCCGAGCGGCGCAAGTGGCAGCTGATCGAGGAGCATGTGGACGTGGTCGGCCCCGCCCGGGAGAGCGCCGTGCTGCTGAGCATCGGTGGAACCATGGACGACGAGTGCTCGGCGGGCTGCTCCGCCGCCGACTCGGTGAGCGATCCCGAGGACGTGCTGCTGGGCGTGTTCGCCTATCGCCGCAGTGAGCACGACGAGACGCTGGACGAAACGCCCATCGACCTGACGGCCAATGTGCGCGGGCGCTACGTGTTCTGGGATGTGCCCGAGGGCGTGTATCGCGTGTTCGCGCTGTACAAGAGCCGCCGGGGAACCAGCCAGAAGGATTACATCCATCTCATAGATGCTCAGTCGGTGCAGGTGCTTCTCGAAGCGGTGTACGAGCCGCACTACGCCCATTACGCCCGCTATTTCGGCAATACCATCGCGGGCTTCTTCTCCGACGAGCCGAGTCTGGGCAACTGCCGCGTCTCGGGCGGCGGCGCGGCGCCCAGCATGTACGACCAGAAGCTGGGTCAGCCGGGTCTGGCCCTGCCCTGGAGCGACGAGCTGCTTGCCCGGATGGAGAGCGAGTTGGGCGGCGACGTCCGCGGCCGGCTGGCGGGACTGTGGTATCGACAGGGCGACGGCATGCCCGAGGTGCGCACGGCCTATATGAACGCCGTGACCAGTCTGTGGCGCGAGCATTTCTCCAATCAGATCGGGGGATGGTGCCGCGGGCACGGCGTGGAGTATATCGGCCACATCATCGAGGACATGGACGCGCACATGCGCCTTTCGTGCGGCGTGGGCCATTACTTCCGCGCGCTGGATGGACAGGACATGGCGGGCATCGACGTGGTGCTGCACCAGATTCTGCCCGGCATGGCGCACTATGTTCACGCGGCCTCCTGCGCCGGCGGCATGACTGATCCCACGTTCTTCGACTATGTGCTGGCGCGCCTCGCCGCGTCGCTGAGCCACATCCAGCCGCGCATGGCTGACCGCGCCATGTGCGAGGTGTTCGGCGCGTATGGCTGGGCCGAGGGCGTGCCGATGATGAAGCATCTGATGGATCACATGCTGGTGCGCGGGATCAATCGCTTCGTGCCCCACGCGTTTTCGCCCAAATATCCCGATCCGGACTGCCCTCCCCACTTCAACGCCGGCGGCGTCAATCCGGAGTTTGACGCCTTTGCAAAGCTGATGCGCTGCACGAACCGGGCGGCGCACCTCATCGCCGGCACGGAGATTGTCTCCGCCGCGGTGCTGTATCCCGCCGAGGCTGAATGGTCGGGCCGGGACTGCATGCTGCTGGGCGAGCCCTGCCGGGCGCTCTGCGACGCGCAGCTGAACTACGACATTCTGCCCATCGACGCGCTGATGGAGAAGGCGCGGGTGGAGGATGGCGCGCTGCGCGTGGAGAAGATGCGCTATCCCGCGCTGCTGATTCCCCGGGCGCAGTGGCTGCCCGAGGTCTTCCTTGGCAGGCTGCGCGCGCTGAAGGACGCGGGGCTGAAGGCGGCGTTTGTGGACGGCCGTCCGGAGAACTGCGATTTCGGCGAGGTCGTCGCCCTCGCGGACGCGGCGGAATTCGTGCGCCGCGCCGGAGGAACCGATGTGCGGCTGGAGGATCCCTTCCCGCCGCTGCGCGTGCGCCATGCCCGCCGGGACGACGCGGACGCGTTCATGCTGGTGAACGAGTCCATGTCCGAGGCCTTCGACGGCACGGTGCTTCTGCCTGTGTCCGGCCCCGGCGTGCGCGCCGAGCTGTACGCGGACGCGTTTTACGCCATCGACGCGGAGGAGGGGCGGCTTCCGCTGCGGCTGGGCCCCGGCGAATCCACGATTCTGATCTTCGGCGGCGGCGCTCCGGAGGCTCTTTCGGCGCGCCCGGAGATTCGCTCCTGCGAACCGATGGACGCGGGGTGGACGCTTGCGCTGATTCCCGCCGGCGGCGAGGCGCAGCCCGCGCGGGCGCTGGAAAAACTCTATAACGTCTGCGGAATGGACGGCGACCCGGATTTCTCCGGAACGATGCGATACGAGACGACGTTCGTTGTCCAATCCGGCGCGAAGGGAATCGACCTCGGGCTGGTGGGCGAGTGCGTGCGCGCCGAGCTGAACGGACGGGATCTCGGCTGGCGCATCGACGCGCCCTATGTCTACTTCAACGACGCGCTGCGCGAGGGCGAAAACCATCTCGTGCTGGAGGTCGTGAACAATCTGGTGCACCGCAACCCGGATCCCTTCTCTCACTTTGTGCAGCTCACGCCCTCGGGTCTGCTCGGCCCGGTGCGGATTCTCTATTGACGGAGGAACGACAATGTTCAACGAATTTGACGCGAAATCCTATGCGCTGCCCCGCACGGGCGTGGAATTTTCCAGCAGCCGGCCGGAACTGAAAAGGGTGTTCGACGACTGCGAACGGCTGCTGAAGGACAACATCAAGGTCTACAACGGCCGCCGCGTGCTCATCGAGGGTTCCAACTATCGCAACGTCTGGCTGGAAACCCAGCCCATGGGCGGCGAGATGTACGCCAAGCGCGACGTGGAGGTGGGCCTGAACAACCTGCTGATCTTCATGCAGTATCAGCGCCGGGACGGCCGCATGCCGGGCATGATCTCCGACATGTCCGACCGGATGCTGGGCGTGGTGGCCCATTACGACTGGATTCAGGGCTTCTACTTTGCCCATCAGGCGCTGCGCATGTGCGACTGGATCGGCCCGGACGAGCGCTATCTGCGTCTGGTGGCCGGCGCGATGGAGGACTTCTACGGCTATATCATGAAGTATCGCACCGGCAATCCCAACGGCATTCCCGAGGAATGGTGCGTCTGGGATTCCGGCGAGGACAACTGCGCCCGCTTCCTCCGTCTCGGCGCGAGGGACGGCGGCTTTGGCGGCGAGACGCCTCCGCAGGATTCCGGCAGGCTGCCCTTCCAGTCCATGGAATACGCCGGCTACTGCTATGACATGGCCGCCACGCTTGCCGAAATTCACGACCTGCTGGGCGACGACAGGAGCGGCCACTGGCGAAACGAGGCTGCGGAGCATCGCCGCCGGGTGAAGGCACATCTGTGGAACGAGTCCCGCGCGGCATGCTTCGACCGCGACCGGGACGGCGTGACCATCGATTCGCTGAACCACATCAATCTGCGCTGCATGCATCTGGGCCTGTTCGACGACGGCATGGCCCGGACGTTCATTCAGCGCCATCTGCTCAACCCGGACGAATTCTGGACGAAGCTGCCCATGCCCGCCACGGCCATTCACGACCTGTTCTTCGTCAACGATCCGGTGAACAACTGGAGCGGCTCCTGTCAGGGCCTGATCTATCAGCGCGCCGTGGACGCGCTGATGAACTACGGCCGCCACGATCTGGTGGCGCGGTTGGGCGAAATCTGGCTGAGCAATCTGGCGCGCAACGGCCGCTACGTGCAGCAGTACGATCCGTTCACCGGCGACTACAACGACGGCATCGACGGCTACGGCCCGACGATGCTGGCGGCGTTGGAGTACATTGCGATGATGTACGGCGGCGTGCGGCGGCGCGACCGGCTGCTGTTCAGCGCCGTGGGCGGCGCGGACGCGAGCGACTACACCCAGCACATGGGCGAGCGCACGCTGCGCGTCATGCGCCGGGACGGCAAGATGCGCGCGCTGCTCAACGGACGGGAGGTCTATTCCGGCAATTGCGGACAGTGCGTCGTCACCGATCTTCAGGGACAGATTCTCAGCGTGGAGCGGATCTGAGCTCATTCGGGATGGATGCGCAAAGCAGCTTCATCCGGAGAAACGGCATTGAGGGCTTTCGGACAGGCGCACGGATTATGCTGGCGGTGCTGCAGGAGGACAAACCGCAGGAGAGCAGGGACGAAGACAAGGCGTGAGTTATTGCGGCCCGCTCATTGAACGATGCAGAGCAGCCATTCTGCTTTAGTTTTCCGCATCCCCGTGGATTGCCAGATACCTCTTCACATCCGCTTCCGCCGCGATGCTTTCCGGGTTCAGAACGCCCATAACGCGCCCGATCAGGTAGACGGATTCCTCGTCGGAGAAGCGCATGACGTCATATTGGGGGTTCAGGGAGTGCAGACCGTCCTCCCGGTATTCCTTGATATATGTCTCGTTCCCCGCAATAAACGCGCCGATTTCGCCTTCCTTCAGTTCGGGCGCGTCCGGAATCCGCCGCACCAGCACCAGATCGCCGTCGTGGTACTCCGGCTCCATACTGTCGCCGCTGACGCTGAATACGCAGTCGGCGCGGTCGACCGCCTCGGAAGCGTACAGAAAGATGGGCTCGCCCTCGTCCTCGAACTCCGTCGGGTCGCCGATACCCGCCGCCAGGGAGCGCTCGAAAAAGGTGAGCTTTCGGATCTTTGGACAGCTTTCCGCCGCCTGAACCTCGAGCAGCGTATCTACCAGGCGGCTGACCGCATGTCGGTGCCCTAGAGAGAGCTGCCGGTATCCGTCAATAAGCAGCTGCTCGCCGGCGGTGTATTGAACGGTGGGGTCCTCCACATCGAATAATTCATAGAAAGTGATATGCAGCGCTTCGCAGATTGCGGGCAGCAGATTTACGTCCGGCCTTCCCCGCCCATTCTCCCAATTGCATACAGAGTTTCCGGTAATTCCGATCCGCCGGGCAAGCTCTTTCTGCTCTATACCCATCTGGAGCCGGTAATGACGGATTCGTTCGCAGAGGATGGGAATCGAGGGCACTTCCACCGGTTTGCCTGTGTTCATATCAATAATGTTTCCGGTTGCGGGCGTCGACCGATCAAAGGACCGCCTTGGCATTGGGACTCTCCTTTCGGCGGATGCAGTCATCCGCATACATGGTTCTATCGTTCTCACATATTATAGCACATTAATTCGCCTCTGTAAATAGAAATTGTGGTTTGCAAGTGTGCATTAATGTGCTATAATTCATACAGTTACGTTTTGCAGCCGTCTGCTGCATTGCCGGAAGGAGAACGCAGAAAGCGAAAGAAGCCGCTATTTCCTACAGTCCTCATGCCTATGTGCCTAAAAGGACACTTACCGAGGAAGAACGCGTTGAGTTGTATCGCACTCGAATAGACGCAAGTTTCAAACCATATACGGTTATCGATGTTTTGCAGAAGGTGTATCATCGCAGCTTTGAGGACGATTTGCTCAGTGCGGTCACACTGCACCCGGAATGGTTTCAGCCGTCTGCGGATGGCTGGAAGCTGGCGCGCGCGTGGATCAGAAGCCTTCGAATCATTCGGCCGGAGTCCATATTCTTTCAGAAAACGAGCGATTTTCAGGTCGATATCGCCATAGAAGCGCGGATCTGTATGGAACAGGCGCGCTGTGGCAACGCTCTGCTGAAACGCCGCTGCAATGCAGATAAAACGCTGCGTCTGCGCTACAGCTTTGATCTGCGCCCCTGCAAAATGAGCTGCAGCTACCTGGGGGCTGTGATGAACGAAAAGGACAGCCTGCGGGAGCGGGACGTTATGGGAATCTCCGTGGATAAATACCTCATTCCCGTATTGAAGCCCGGGGATTATTCTATGATAGCGCGCTATATTTTTTCGAGGTTTCTGCCGGAGCAGCTGAACAGCGCGCTTCCCTTTGAACCGGAGAAATGGATCCGCCCAATGGGGTTAAAAGTGAAAAGAGGCGTATTTCCGGAGAACGGCGCACTGGGAGAGTATTTTTTCAGCTTTGGCACTGCAGAAACAATAGATGAGGAAACGGGAGAAATCGTTCAGAGCGATATCAATCCGGGCACGATTCTTCTGAATCGGGATATTCCGGACCATGGAGGCATTCGCAATTCTACCCTTGCGCATGAGGCCAGCCACTCCTTCCTGGGGCGCTTCTTCTTTTTGCTGCAAAAAGGCGGCGCAGAGCGCTTGTCCTGCGTCGCCGTGAATGATTCTTATTCGTAGATGAAGTTGTACAGCTGGGAGGTGTTGGCGGCCCAGTCGCAGTCGTAGAACATGGACTGCTCGTTGCGGGTCTCCTGAACGTAGGTGTCGTTCGCCGGCAGGCGGAAGGTATCCACGTTGCCGAGGTCGTCGCTGCCGACCACCGTGGTGGCTACCGCGAGAATCTCCGCGACAGTCAGGTTCGTCTGCAGATACGGCATGGCGGCGTTGGCCAGCGAGAGCAGATCAGCCGCGCCCTGGCCCCTGAGCTTCTCCATCAGCGCCACCAGAACCTTGCGCTGGCGCTCGGAGCGGGCGAAGTCGCCGCCGTCCAGTTTGCGGATTCGGGCGTAGGCCAGCGTCTGACGGCCGTCCAGATGGACATTGTCGCCGTAGGTCTCCAGGAATTCCTTCGGCAGGTTGGAATCGTCGAAGCCGGCGTAATAGGCGAACTTGGCCTGCTCGACGATGTACTTGTTGATGAGGTTCATCTCATCCTCGCTGATGGTCATGTCGATGCCGCCGAGCATGTGGGCGATTTCCTGGAAGCCGAAGAAGTTGACGCGCACGTACTTTTCAATGTTCAGGCCGAAGCACTCGTTGACGGTCTTCATCGCCAGACGCTCGCCGCCGAAGTAGTTGGCCGCGTTGATGCGGTAGGTGCCGTTGAATTTGCCGATGTCGTCAAAGTCCACGGCCAGATCGCGCATGATGGACGTGAGCTTGACCTTGCCGGTGGGCAGATGGATCGAGCAGATGATCATGCAGTCGGTGCGCGCGCTGTCGGAAATTTTGCGCTCGTCCGATCCCAGCAGCAGGATGTTCATCCATTCCTGCGGGAGACTCTGGTTGATGGACAGGTCGGAGACCTGCGCCATTTCGTCCGCGGACAGGCCGGTGACCTGAGACGCGTCGTCCGAGCCCAGCATGGCGGCCAGCGAATCGGAGTGGGAGGCGGAGGTCGTCTGATCCGCCGCCGCGTCGGTTTCGACGGGCGCGGAGGTCAGCTCCGCCGGGGCTTCCGTGGCGACGGGCGCTTCGGTGGGAACGGCGGAATTGCTGTTCGCGGGCGTGTCCCTGCCGCCGCTGAGCTTGACGATGAGCAGAATCAGAGCGACGATCAGCACGGCGGCCGCGGCGAGGATGGCGTAGAAGCGCCCCTGAGGCTTGCGCCTGCGGCGCGGCGCGGGACGGCGGCCCTGAGGCGGCCTGCGGCCGGCGGGATGACCCTGAGTTGGACGGGAACCGCTCGGCCGGGCCGATGCGGGCCGCGCGCCCGAGGGACGGCCGGATGCGGGCCGCGCGCCGGCCGGACGGGGAGCGCCGGGGCGGGCGGGATTGCGCGAAGCGCCCTGAGAGGGGCGCGGACGATCGGACGAATACTGCGTGGACACGTTTGTACCTCCAAAATTTGACGAATATTCAGACTGAGTGACAAAACATCACTCTTTATTATACATGCAATGAAGAAAATATGCAAGCGGCGGCGCGGCATCCGCCGTTCAATCCGGTAAATATTCTGTAACAAACCATGCAAAACGGGCGCGGCGGAAGGCTTGTCCGCACGCGTCCGCGAAGAATATGGCTTTTTTCAGAGGTCAGTGCGCCCAGTTGTAGGCCATTCGAATGGCCTTCTGATGCTCCGAATTCACGCTGTCGGAGCCGTGGGTCTTGCTGTCGAGCATGTGCAGACAGAACTGGCCGTCATAGCCGTTGTTCGTGATGGTCTGATCGCCGTGGGGCATGGTGTTGATGGCGCAGGCGACGTAGTAGCCGCCGGCGTTGAGGATCACCGCGCGGGAATCCCAGCTGTATTCGCCGCCGACGATCTTCTTGAGCTTCTCCGTATCCTCCCTGGTGGCCGGCTCGATGTCGGCGTGGCTGGAGCCGCCCATCCGGTAGACCTTGAAGGAGATGCCGGTGGCGATGTCGTAGATCATGCCGTATTCGCCCTTCTTGAGCACGCTGCTGCCGCCGTCGTACCACTTCAGCGCCACGACCTTGGATTTCCAGTCGGTGGAGGTGCTGCTCTTGGGCGTCGACTGATTCGTCTTGACCTTCTGCGTGCCGAGGCAGCTCTTGGGCATGTAGCCCGTGATGGAGCCGGCCTTGTTCTGCACGCGGAAATAGCTGCCGTCGATGCCGATGACGTAGACCTCGGTGTTCACGCCGATGGAATCGGTGTGCTTGGATCTCTTGGAGGCCGACGCGTAGAGGGGCGTGGCCGAGACGACGTAGCCCTTCAGGCGGGAGCAGAGGTTCAGATCCGCCAGCTTGCAGAAGGCGTAGCAGTTTCCGTTTTTGACCAGCGCCCAGTCGCCCCTGGCGGCCAGCATCGTGACCTTCATGTTCTTGGGAACGCTCAGGCTGCGGCTGGAGGAGCTGGCCTTCTGATAGACCTTGGTGGATTTGCAGAAGTACATGCTATAGGTGGTTTGCGCCATCGCCGACGGCAGCGCCGCAGCGAAGAGAACGCACGCCAGAAGCGCGCACAGAATTCGACGCATCCGATTTGCCATGGTATCCGACCTTTCATTTCTGTTTCCAGTTTAATGCTATTATATTACATAATCGCGTCACAGAAAAGTCATTATGTGTAAATAATTCGCGATTATGCATTAAATAAACGTTATTTACATTAATTAAGGGCGAAATTTGCCCTTCGGAGATTACAAAAATGCGGGATGTTGGATATAATAATGCTATTCTATGACGGCAGAGGCGAGATTATGAAGATCTTTGATATTCATGCGCATATATTTCCGGATCCCATCGCGCTGAAGGCCACGGACGCCATCAGCCATTTCTACGACGACGAGCCGATGCACGGCGATGGCCGGCTGAGCACGCTGCTTGAGATGGAGAACGCGGCGGGAGTGACGGCCTTCGCGGCTCATTCCGTGGCGACCACGCCCCATCAGGTGGACAGCATCAATCACTTTGTGA
This sequence comes from uncultured Eubacteriales bacterium, assembly GCA_900553265.1. Lineage (GTDB taxonomy): Bacteria > Bacillota > Clostridia > Christensenellales > Aristaeellaceae > Faecivicinus. The sequence continues at coordinate 18,572 of USDD01000025.1, read as the reverse complement.
TGGCCTCCGCCGCGGCTCATCCGGACAAAATCGTGCCCTTCGCGGCGCTGCATCCCGATGTGGGCGATCTGGAGGGAACTATCGAGAACATCATCGCCGCGGGCTTCAGGGGCATCAAGCTCCATCCGGAGTTTCAGCACATTCTGCTGGACGAGCCCAAGACCATGCGCCTGTTTGAGATCGTGGACGGCCGGCTGCCGGTGCTGACCCACTGCGGCGATTACCGGCTGGACAATTCCTCGCCGGCGCGGGTCAAGAACGTCATGCGCGCGTTTCCGCGTCAGAAGCTCATCTGCGCCCATCTGGGCGGCTGGACAGTCTGGCAGAAGGCGGCGAAGGAGCTGGCGGGGCAGGCAGACGTGTGGGTGGACACCTCCAGCGCTCTGTACGCGCTCAAGCCCGACGAGGCGGCGCGGATCATCCACGGCTACGGCGTGGAGCGCACGCTGTTCGGCGTGGATTTCCCCATGTGGTCGCCCGCGGAGGAGCTGGAGCGCTTCATGGCGCTGCCGCTGACCGACGCGGAGCGGGAAAAGATACTCTGGACGAACCATATCGACCTGCTCGGCGGCGAAATCTGACCGAAAACATGACAATATTTCAAAACTCGGCCGCGACCGTTTGACGCGATGCGCCGCGTGGGATATAATAAGGTTGGCATTGACTGAAGAATGCGGCTGCATTTACGAAAGGAGCGCCGGTCATGGCACGCGCAAAGAAGGGTAAAATCTCCGTTTGGAACTGGATGGGCACGCTGTTTCTGTGCGCCATTCCCGGCGTGAATCTCATCGCGACCATCTGCTTTCTGATCTTCGCAAAGTCTCCGTCCAAGAAGAGCTTCGCATGGGCGATGCTGCTGTGGACGGTGATTCTCCTCGCGGCGACGACGGCGGCTCTGCTGCTGATGCCCGAGAAGATGACCGAGCTGGCAGACTATCTGCGCCAGCAGGCCGCGGCTGTTCCCGCGGCGCTGCCGACGGTCGCCCCGTAATTTTCTCCCAAGCGGATTTGGATGGAGCTGAAATTCCCGACGCGCTCGGGAATTTTTGCTACATGGAATCCGTTAGAAAGGATGGATGAAATGCATTTCGGATATATCGAGGAGCTGCTTCAGGATCCCAAGGGGACGCTTCTCTTCCTGCTGCTGGCGCTGCCGGGACGGCTGCTGGCCATCTCGATGCACGAAGCGGCCCACGCATGGGTGGCCGACCGCTGCGGCGATCCCACGGCGCGCATGATGGGGCGTGTGACGCTCAATCCGCTGAAGCATCTGGATCCCGTGGGCGTATTGATGATGCTGGTGCTGGGTCTGGGCTGGGCGCGGCCCGTGCCGATCAATCCGCGCAACTATCGAAACGATCGCCGGGACGATCTGCTGGTGTCCATCGCGGGCATCGCCATGAATCTCATTCTGTTCGTTCTGGGCTTTTTCCTCGCCTACGCGGTGCTGGCCATAGCGATTGGCAGCGTGCCCTATTACGCTCAGTACGCTCAGGGCACGGGCGATCTGTTCCGCACGACCTATCAGGGCACGCCGGTGCTGATGGAGGGCCAGTATTATTACGATCTGGGCGAGGTGTTTCACTACGGCATCTACGCACAGGACGTGCTCGTCGCGCCGGCGCTGGGCAACGTGGCGGGCTATCTGTTCCAGATGCTTCGCTATTTCGTCCAGACCAATCTGGTGCTGGCGATTTTCAATCTGATTCCGGTGCCGCCGCTGGACGGCTATCATGTGCTGAACGACCTGTTCATACGCCGGCCGCTGTTCGCCACGCCGCGCAGCCAGCAGATCGGCATGGGCCTTCTGTATCTGGCCGCCTTCACCGGCGTGCTCAGCGATGTGCTCGGCACGGTCTATCAGTGGATCGTCGGCGGCGCGGGTGGCCTGATGACCCTGCTGGTGCGCGCGCTGGGGCTGTTTTAGGAGGGCGCAATGCCGTATATCGTATCGCTGAAGCAGTTTGACGGCCCGCTGGACCTGCTGCTGACGCTGATCTCCAACGCGAAGGTGGACATTCAGGACATCTTCGTCAGCGAGATCACCGAGCAGTATCTGGAGACCATGAAGCTGGTGGACGAGCTGGACATGGACTCGGCCAGCGAGTTTCTGCAGATGGCGGCGACGCTGCTGGAGATCAAATCCCGGGCGATGCTGCCCAAGCCGCCCAAGCCCGAGAGCGAGGACGAGCTCTCGCCCGAGGAAGCGCTGATTAAGCAGCTGACCGAATACAAGCAGTTCAAGGAAGCCTCCGAGCGGATGCACGAGCTGGAGGAGGAGGCGCGGGCGCTGATGACCAAGATGCCCGAGGAGTATCCGCTGCCGCCGCCCAACATCGAGATCACGGGCCTGACGCTGGACAAGCTGGTGCGCGCCTTCGAGCGCGTGCTGGCCCGGGCCGAGGCCGCCGAGCGCGCCGACGCGATGGCCGGGCGGGAGATTCGCCGCGACCAGTTCACCGTCTCCGGCTGCATGACGCGCATCGCGCGCAGGCTTCGCGGCGGGCGCTTCGCCTTCTCCGAGCTGTTCGACGCGGAGATGAACCGCGCCGAGGTCATCACCATGTTCATGGCGCTTTTGGAAATGGCCAAGCTCAACCGCCTGCACATCGAGCAGGAGGCCGCCTACGAGGAAATTTTTCTCAGTCCGTGACGCGGATTGGGAACGAATTTCATGGGCCTTTCGTCCAAATGGGCAGAGAAACCCGAGGGAGGGACGAAGGAATGAAAAAATGGATTGCAGGGTTGCTTGTCTGGATTCTGGCCGCCTCTCTTGCGGCGTGGCCCGCGGGGGCGGAGGGCGTGTATGCCACGGCGCGAACGCCCGTGTCCTCTGCGTCGGAGGATCAGCTGACCAACATCCGCCTGGCCTCGGCCAGCGTGGATCAGCTTTACGTCGAGTCCGGCGCGCGCTTCTCCTTTAACGAGACCGTCGGCCCGCGCACGGCCGAAAACGGCTATGTCAAGGCGATCAACGGCCGGGGTGCGGACGTGCGCGGCGGCGGCGTGGCGCAGGTGGCCACCACGCTGTATCTGGCCGTGAAGGACTTGGACGGCGTGGACGTGGACGACTTCGATACTTACGGCAGCCGTTTCACCGGCGATTATGTGGCTGACGGCGATCTGGCCGTGATTACCGACTACGAGGCAGATCACGACTTCTCGTTCGTCAACAATACCGGCGGCGAGCTGCTGCTGGAGATGTGGCTCAGCGACAGCTTCCTCTACTGCACGGTGACGCAGGAAGCCTCCGGCATGGAGTTCACCGCGGCGACGGACAGCTGGTTTACGAGTACCGCGCCCGACGCGTCGCGCTCCTCCCGGCTGATTGCCAGCGCGTGGCTCCATTTCGACGGCGACGACGCGCTGCGCAACAACGTGTCGCTCTGCGCGGGCAGCATCTACGACACCACGCTGGCTCATGGCGACGAGTTCTCCTTTAACGCCGTGGTCGGCCCCCGCGAGGAGCGCTACGGCTACGAGACGGCCATCAACGGCCGCGGCGTGAAGGTCGTGGGCGGCGGCGTGGCGCAGGTGGCCAGCGTCGTCTGGCTGGCCATCGAGGATCTGGACGACGTGTCCATCGTGGAAAAGAGCACCTACGGCAAACGCTACAATCAGGACTATGTGGATTCCTCTGCCGACGCGATTCTGACCGACTACAACGCCGGCACGGACTTCGCCTTCCGCTATGTGGGCGACGACAGCATCACGCTGTACACCTATCTGGACGGAGACACGCTGCACTGCGACGTGTACGCGAACAACTGACGACAAAAGCCTCCCTTTGCGGAGGCTTTTGCTTCAGGAGGAATATTGATGAAGAAAAAGACACGGCGATGGATCGCCGCGATCGCCGCCGCGGCGGTGCTGAGCCTGCTGGGGTGGGCGTTGGTCTGGGGCAACACCGCGCTGGTGACGGCGAACGTGCTGGTCTGCTCGAACGGGATTCCCGAGGCCTTCGACGCGTACAAAATCGTGCAGATTTCCGACCTGCACGACGCGCAGATCGGCGAGAACAACGAAAAGCTCATCGCCATGACGGCGGAGACCGAGCCGGACTGCATCGTGCTCACCGGCGATTTCGTGGATTCCAGCCGCTTTCATCCCGAGCGCTCGCTGTCCGTGGCCGAGTCGCTGGTGAAGCTCGCGCCGGTCTATTACGTCAGCGGCAACCACGAGGCGATTATTCCCGACGCGGACTATCAGGCGCTGACGGACGGGCTGCGCGCGCTGGGCGTATGCGTGCTGGAGGACGAGAGCGCGGAACTGACGCGCGACGGACAGAGCATCCGGCTGATCGGACTGACGGACATCGGGTTCCATCCGGGAACGCTGGAGGAGAAGAAGGATACGCTGCGCTCGGCGCTGAGCGCGTTGCTGCCCGAGGACGAATTTTCCGTGACGCTGGCCCATCGGCCGGAGCTGATGGACGTCTATACCGAGTGCGGCGCGCCGCTCGTTCTCAGCGGTCACGCCCACGGCGGGCAGATTCGACTTCCGGGAATCGGCGGACTGATCGCGCCCGGGCAGGGCCTGTTTCCGAAGTACACCGAGGGAAAATACGAAGAAAACGGCACGACCCTGGTCGTCAGCCGCGGCATCGGCAACAGCGTGCTCCCGCTGCGCGTAAACGACCGCCCGCAGATCGTGGTGGTTCAGCTGGCGTGCAATGACAGAATGTAGAGCGCTTTTCACACGAAACCCCAGTCGCGAGACTGGGGGTTTCTGTTTATATGCGTATGCAGCGCCGCGTCACGGAATCAGCCGATATTCCATGCGCAGTCCGGCATACCCGGCGCAGAGCGGCTCTTCGCACCTGCGGACGAGGCGAAAGCCCGTGCTTTCATAGGTATGCTGAGCGGGGACGAGAATTTCGTTGGTGGTGACGCGGATGCTCTGCGGGCTGCGGTCGAGAATGCGCCGGACGGCGTGACGCATCTGCATGCGCCCGAAGCCGCGCCCCTTGAAGGCAGAGGCGATGCAGTTGTGACCCATCTCGACATACTCCGGCAGGTGCGTCGGATTCCACGTCACGAAGCCGATGGGCGTGCGGCCGAGCACCGTCATGAAGCCGCAGCTTTCGGCGATGGCGGGATGGTCATGGAAAAAACGGTCGAATTCCTCCCACTGGGACAGGAAATCGCGCTCAAATCCCGGCTCGAAGGAGTACGCGTCGCGCAGCAGCGCGCACAGCGTTCCCGGCGGAAAGGACAGAATGGACTCGAAGGTCGGCTCCATGGCACGTCACGCCCGTCCGCCGGAGCGCAGGGCGAGGAAGATCAGCTCGTCCAGCGTGGAGGCCTGACCGGCCACCCGGGAGACGGCCTGAGCGGCCTCCTGCCCGCTGTAGCCCAGCGCGGTCAGCGCGGCGACGGCCTCGGCCTCGGGGCCGGCGGAGGCGACCTTGGGGGCGACGGCCGCGCCGCCGCCGGTCAGCTGCTCGTCGTCCACCTTGTCCTTCAGCTCCAGCACCAGCCGCTGGGCCGTCTTTTTACCGATGCCCGGCACGCGGCACAGCGCGGCGGAATCGCCCGTCACCAGCGCGAGGGACAGATCCCGCACGCTCATGGACGACAGAATTTGCAGCGCCGTGCGCGAGCCGACGCCGCTCACGCCGCGCAGGCGCTGATACATGTGCTTTTCCTCGCGGCTGTAAAAGCCGAACAGCTCCATCGCGTCCTCGCGAACGCTCAGGCAGCAGTACAGCTTCATTCGCTCGCCCACCGCCGGGGCCGCCGACAGCGTGGCCGCGCTGACGCTCAGCTCAAAGCCCACGCCGCCCGCGTCCAGCACGATGGAGTTCGCCGTTTTTTCGGCGACAATGCCTTCGATGTGCGCAAACATGGCTCGACCTCCTACTGAATTTTGAACAGGTGCTTGGCGTGCATGCTGTTGGCATGGGTCAGCGCCACGGCCAGCGCGTCCGCCGCGTCGTCCGGACGGGCGATGTCCTTCATGCCCAAAAGCATCTTGACCATCAGCTGCACCTGATGCTTGTCCGCGCCGCCGTAGCCGGTGACGGCCTGCTTGATCTGCATGGGCGTGTATTCGTAGAGATTGTCCGTGCGCTCCACCACCGTGGCCAGCGCCACGCCGCGCGCCATGCTCACGGCCATGCCCGTGGTGATGTTTTTGGAGAAGAACAGCTCCTCAAACGCCACCTCGTCGGGCTGATACACGTCCATCAGCTGGCGCACGCCCTGAGCGATGGCGCGCAGGCGATAGGGCATGGCCACGCCCGCGGGGGTCGTCACCGTGCCGAACTGGATCATGCGCCGCCTGTCGCCCTGCGTCTCGATCACGCCATAGCCCAGCGTCGCAAGCCCCGGGTCGATTCCCAATATGACCATTCGTTCCTCCTAAGCAAAAGAAGAGAGTCGCCGTTATACCGGCGGCTCAGAAGTCTGACCGTTTTCAGCGTTACTCGTCCAGATCGGGCAGAAGCCGCACGCCGCCCACGTAGGGAAGCTCGATCACGCGGCCGTTGGTCATCAGCTGGATGAAGCAGAGAAGCCCCGCCAGCACCCCCGCCAGAGCCGCCAGATTGCCTACGATGAGGAACAGCCAGCCGATCCACGGTACGATGGACAGAATCTGAAACAGCAGCCGAACCAGCACGATCAGCACCCAGAGGATCAGCCCCTGATTGGCGCAGTATCGCCCCAGCTTCGACTTCGGGCACTTCAGAAGCGGAATAAAGAAAACCAGATAGCCCAGCGCCGCCATCGTGCGGTTGGTCTTCATGTCCTCCGGCGCAAATTCGCGATCCATCGAGAGCACCTCCGTTCCTATTACCAGATATTATACGCGCCGCGCGTTAATTTGTAAAGTGCAGGTTCATTTTTGCGCGGGCTATTGACAGATTGCCGAAGTGGGCGTATACTCCATATTGTTCGAATTTGAACTATATGGAGGGCGTATGGAGCTGCTTGAGGTTCGCACGGGAATGGATCTGTTGAAGCGCGCCTACGATAGGGCGCTGGAGCCGGTGTGCGGCCGGCACGGGCTTACCCGGATGGAGATGGACGTGCTGCTGTTTCTGGCCAACAACCCGGAAATGGACACGGCGAGCGCGCTGGTGAGCGTGCGGCGGCTGCCCAAGTCCCACGTATCCGCGGCGGTAAACGCGCTGGCGGAGCGCGGACTGATCCAACGGGAATATCGCGGCGGCAACCGCAAGACGGCGCATCTCTGTCCAACGGCGGCGGCGGACGCGCCCATCGCCGACGGCCGCGCGGTGCAGCGGGAGTTCGGGCGGACGCTGACCGAGGGCATCGCGCCCGAGGAGCTGGAGCAAATGCTGCGCACGGCGCGGCGAATGGTCGAAAACATTCGGAGGGAATTGTGATGCTGTTCAAATTTATCATCTGTTTTCTGGCGGGAATCGGCGCGGGGCTGGGCACCGGCTTCGCAGGCATGAGCGCGGCGGCGGTCATCAGCCCCATGCTCATCACCTTTCTGGGCATGGAGCCCTACACGGCGGTGGGCATCGCGCTGGCGAGCGACGTGCTGGCCAGCGCCGTGAGCGCCTGCACCTACGGCAAAAACGGCAATCTCGACGTGCGCAACGGACTGGTGATGATGTTCACGGTGCTCGCCTTTACGCTGGTGGGCAGCTGGATCTCCAGTCTGGTGCCCAGCACGGCCATGGGCGGCTTTTCGGTGTTCATGACCTTCCTGCTGGGAATCAAGTTCCTGGTCAAACCGGTCATGACCACCAGGGAGGCCATGCAGAACGTCAGCCCGAAGAAGCGGCTGGTGCAGTCCGTGCTCTGCGGCATGCTCATCGGCTTCATCTGCGGCTTCGTGGGCGCGGGCGGCGGCATGATGATGCTGCTGATTCTGACCAGCGTGCTGGGCTACGAGCTCAAGACCGCCGTGGGCACCAGCGTGTTCATCATGACCTTCACGGCCCTGACCGGCGCGGTCAGCCATTTCGCCATCGGCGGCGCGCCGGACGTGTGGTGTCTGGTCTTCTGTGTGCTGTCCACGCTGCTCTGGGCGCGCATCGCGGCGAAATTCGCCAACAAGGCGTCTCCCATCGTGCTCAATCGCGCCACCGGCGCGGTGCTGGCCGTGCTGGGCGGGGCGATGGTGCTGGTGAATTACCTGTAATTCCCGCGGCGAATTTTTACGGTTTCTTCGCGGGAAATGTCGATTCGCTCTGATAAAATGGAAGTCAGTAAAGGAGGGAGAAGCGGCATGAAGGTTTTGCTCATCAATGGAAGCCCGCATCAGTCCGGCTGCACCTACACGGCGCTGAGCGAGGTGGCGCGGACGCTGGACGACGAGGGAATCCGCACCGAGATTCTCCAGCTGGGGGTGCGCCCGGTGCAGGGTTGCATCGCCTGCAATCGCTGCGCCGGCACGCATCGCTGCGCATTTGAGGACGGCGTAAACGCGTTTCTGGAGCGGATGGAGCACAGCGACGGTCTGATCGTCGGCTCGCCCGTCTATTTTGCCGCGCCCAACGGCTCGCTGATCGCCATGCTGAACCGCGCGTTCTACGCGGGCAGCTGCTTTGCCCACAAGCCCGCGGCGGCGGTGGTCTCCGCGCGCCGGGCGGGAACCACCTCGGCGCTGAACGTGCTGAACGAGTATTTCACTATCTCCCAGATGCCCGTGGTCTCGTCTCAGTACTGGAACATGGTGCACGGCAGCACGCCCGACGAGGTTCGCCGGGACGAAGAGGGGCTTCAGATCATGCGCACGCTGGGGCACAATATGGCGTGGACGCTGCGCTGCATCGAGCGGGGCAGGGTCGCCGGCGTGGAGCCGACGGCCGCCGAAAAGCGTCTGCGCACGGATTTCATACGGTAAGGGTCGGAACGGCCGGTTCGCTTATGCGGGTCGGCTGTTCTTCGATTGTTGGGAAAATGTAATATTTAGACGCTTGACGCACGCCTCCAAATCGCGTAAAGTAGACGAAGCATGGGAGGGGTTGCATATGCTTCGTCGTCTGCGCAACAGTCCGGAGCTTCGCTTTGCCGGGCCGGTGATTCTGGAGAATACGGCGACGGTTTTCATCGGGCTGGTCTTTTCCACCATCATCGGCGGCATCAGCGAGAGCGCGCTGGCGGCGGTGGGACTGGTGAACAGTCTGATCAATGTGCTGGTTTCGCTGGCGGCGTTTCTGAGCATCGGTTCGGCGGCGCTGATCGCGCGGCTGGTGGGGGAGGGCGACCCAGCGGCCACGTCCCGCGCCGTGGAGCAGTCCGTTTGGATGGCGGCCGTGACGGGAATCGCCGTGACTGTGGTGTGCGAGCTGCTCTCCACACCGATCCTGCATCTCCTTCTGCCCGGCGCGGACGCGCAGGTAGTGGACGAGGGACTGCGCTATTTCCGGGCGCTGTGCCTGTCCTTTCCGTTTCTGCTGATTATGAGTATCGTCGGCGGCGCGCTGCGGGCGGCGGGCGAGTCGACCGCGCCCATGGTCGGCGCGGTGCTGATGAATCTGGTGCAGATCGCCGCGGCCTATTGGATGATTTCGGTGATGGGATGGAGCGTGACCGGCGCGGGCATGTCCTACGTGGTCTGCCGCGCGTTCGGTATGGCCGTGGTGCTGACGGCCTGCCTGCGCAGCCATCGCCACTTTTCGGTGACGCTGCGGGGCATGCTCCGACCGTCGCGGGAGATGGGAAAGCGCATCGTCCGGCTGGGACTGCCGAGCACGCTGGAATCCGCGTCCGTGCAGGTCTGCTATCTGCTGGCCAATTCCATGGCCATGGGACTGGGTACACTGGAAGCCGGCGTCTATCAGGTCTCCAACACGCTCAGTGCCTTTTCCACGCTGCCTCAGGGGATTTTCAGCGCCATCGGCGTGACCTTTATCGGCCAGGCGCTGGGTGAAAACCGGCCGGACAAGGCCGTGGCCTGCCAGAAAAAGCTGCTGCGCATCGCGCTGGCGGTTTCGCTGACCATGGGCCTGACGCTTTCGCTGCTGGGGCCGGAGCTGGTGAAGCTCTACACCCGGGACGAATACGTGCGCGCGCAGAGCGCGAAGGTGCTGTGGGTGTGGCTGCTGTTCGATCTGCCGGGCGTGGCTATCAACGTCAACGACCCCATTCTGCGCACCGGCGGCGACACGAAGATGGTCATGGCCTATACCGCGGCGCTGGTCTGGGGCGTGCGCATTCCGCTGACGTGGCTGTTCTGCTACGTCTGGACATGGGGCGCGGCGGGCGTGGTGCTGGCCAACGTGATTTCAGTGATTATCCGAGCTATCGTGGGTCAGATGCGCATCCGCGGCGGCAAATGGCTGAGCATGAAGGTTTGAAAAGGATGCCGAACAGGGAATTGCAGGAAATCGTGGCGCGATATTCGTTGGGCGACATGTTGGTGAGTCTGCGGAAGACCCGGCTGAAGCAGTGCGGATCGTTGCAGCAGAGCATGCCGGCGATTTCCGAAAAATTGTGGCTGCCCCGCCGGATGAGCCGCTTGGCCTCCTCAATCTTGGCGCGGTGAAGGGCTGATCGAAGCATTTATTGAAATCAGGAGGATCATATGGAAATTGGACTTCTTCTGGCAAATCTGAACGATATTTCTGAAAAAATCCGCCGGGCGGCGGAGCTGGGCTTTCACAGCTGCCAAATCAGCCACTATGACGTCTCGGACTATACGGACGGGAAGGCTGAGGAGATCCGGAGCGCCTGCCGGGAGCACGGCATGCGCATCTCCACCTTCTGGGCGGGCTGGAGCGGCCCGAAGGTCTGGAATTTCACCGAGGGCCCGGTCACGCTGGGACTGTTGCCCGCGGCTTATCGCCATACGCGCATCGCCGAGCTGAAGGCGGGAAGCGACTTCGCCCGGAAGCTGGGCGTGACGCAGCTGGCCACCCACGCGGGGTTCATTCCCGAAAATCCCCACGATCCGGAGTTCGCGGGTATGATGGACGCGCTGCGGGAGGTGGCGCAGCATTGCCGGAACAACGGGCAGAAATTCCTGTTCGAAACCGGTCAGGAGACGCCGGTGGCGCTGCTGCGCGCCATGCAGATGATCGGCACGGACAATCTGGGTATCAATCTGGACACGGCGAACGTCATTCTCTACGGCAAGGCAAACCCGGTGGATATGCTTCGAATTCTCGGAAGGTACGTCTGCGACGTTCATATCAAGGATGGAAAATGGCCGACGGACGGCTGGAAGCTGGGTCAGGAGACGCCCGTGGGCGAGGGCGATGTGGACTTTGCCGAGGTCATCTGCAGGCTCAGAGCGCTGAACTATGACGGCGCGCTGACCATTGAGCGCGAAATCGAAGGAGAAAAGCAGATTCAGGACGTCCTCGCGGCGAAAAAGCTGCTGGAAAACCTGCTGCGCGCGAACGGTTAATCCATTAAAAAAAACAGGGCGAACCGCCGGAAAACCGGTCGGTTCGCCCTGTCAGACCGCTGATAAGCGCCGCAACCGCAGAAATTTCCTGAACAGCTTCTGACGAAGCTGAAATTTCTGCTTGCTTTGTCAACGCGGACTGCAAAATCGGTTGCATACGTCTACGTATGCGCACTCTTTTGCAGTCCGCGTTTCCTTGTCTTGCAGCGTTTCTCAACACCCTGCCGCTTGAATGGGGAGTTATTTCTCCGCGCCCATGGCCTTTACATGATCGATGAACGCCTTTGCGTCGGGCGCGCCATAGAGGGCGCTGCCGGCGACGAGCATGGTCGCGCCGCGCTCGAGGAGCATGGGCGCGGTCTGCTCGTTCACGCCGCCGTCCACCTCGATGATCGCGTCGCAGCCGGCCCTGTCCAGCATTTCGCGAATTTCGGCGATCTTCTCCACCGACGAGCGGATCATCTTCTGTCCGCCGAAGCCGGGGTTCACCGTCATGACCAATGCCAGATCGAAATCGCCCATGACGTAGCGCAGGCATTCCGGCGAGGTGCCGGGATTCAGTGCCACGCCGGCCAGACAGCCCGCCGCGCGAATCTGCTGGAGCGCGCGATGGAGATGGTTCGTGGCTTCGGCGTGCACGGTGATGATCCTCGCGCCGCCGGCGGCGAACTGGTCGATGTACTGCTCGGGGTGGTCGATCATCAGATGCGCGTCCACCGGCAGCGAGCACTGGGCCGCCGCCTTCAGCACCGGGAAGCCGAAGGAGATGTTCGGCACGAAGCAGCCGTCCATCACGTCGAAGTGCAGATAATCCGCGCCGGCCGCGGCCATGCGCTCGATCTCGTCGTGAATGCGTCCGAAGTCCGCCGCCAGCAGCGACGGTGCGATCTTAATCATAGCGTTCCCTCCATCGTTGTTTCATTTCGTTCAGCAGCGCGGCATAGCGCTCGTGGCGCTGCGCGTCGATTTTTCCTTCGGTCACGGCCTCGCGCACGGCGCATCGGGGCTCCGTGGCATGATAGCAGGGCTGAAAGAAGCACTGACCTTCATATTCGGCGAACTCCGGGTAGCTCTCCTTCAGCTCCACGGGGTCGAACACGTCCGTCTCCAGCAGGCTGAAGCCCGGCGTGTCCAGCACCATCCCGCCGTCCGGAACAGGAATCAGCTCGCAGTGGCGCGTGGTGTTTTTGCCGCGCTCGATCTTCCGGGACAGGTCACCGGTTTCGGCGCTCAGGCCGTACAGCGCGTTGACGAGCGTGGACTTGCCCGCGCCGGACTGGCCGGACAGGGCGTGGATCTTGCCGCGAAGCGCCTGCCGCAGCGCGTCCAGCCCTTCGCCCGTGCTTGCCGAGATGGCCATGGGCGACACGTCTGCGCCGCGATACTGATTCACGATGTCTGCGGCCGTTTCTGGATTCAGGTCGGATTTGTTGACCACCAGCATGGCCTCAATTCCCGCGCGGCGGGCGTTGATGAGCATCCGGTCGGCCAGCGTCAGGTCGGGGTCGGGCGTAGCCACGGCGACTACCACGACGATGCGGTCGATGTTGGCCACCGGCGGGCGCGCCAGTTCGTTGCGCCGGGGCAGAATCTGATGGATCCAGCCGTGTTCCTCGCCCTCGCCGGGGGTCAGCTCCACTCGATCGCCCACCTTCGGCTTGAGCCGTTCCCGGCGGATTTTTCCCTGCGCGCGCAGCGTGTGGATCGTTCCGTCGTCGTCCATGGCGTAATAGAAGCCGCCGATTCCGCGCAAAATGGTTCCCTGCAAGCAATCGCCTCCGAACGGTTATGAAAATACAATCTGCGTCGTGTCCATCAGCACGCCGTCCAGATAGACCCGAACCGTATGCTCGCCTGGCTCCGCGCTGGAGAGGGATACAGCGTGGGCCCCGGCGGGCAGCTTCTGGGAAAAGACGATGGTCTCCGTGCCCGAGGGGGCGGTCACGGTGACGACCACCTCCAGATTGTCCAGAGGAACCATCACGGTGAACTCGCAGTCCGGCCGATAGATCGTCTCGCGGCCGGCGCAGAGCGTCAGGTCGATGGCCGTTCCCGCCAGCACCTGGGAATTGGGGGCGATGTTCTGGGCGATGACCGTGTGCGCCGGCGCGTCGGGAGATTCGCCCTCGGTGACCTCGCCCAGCACCAGTCCCTCGGACTGGAGCAGCGCCGTCGCGCCCTCCAGCGTCAGTCCCGTCAGCGGAGGCATCAGTACCGTGCGGCCGCTCACCGTCAGCGTCAGCGGCGCGTCCTTGCTCTGGGTACCCGGCTCCAGCGACTGGGCGACGACCTCGCCCACTGGCGCTTCGTCCTGCACATATTCCACGGCCACATCCGCCGCGCCCTGAACGGCGAGCCAGTCCAGTGCGTCCGCTTCGTATCGGCCCGTCAGATTTTCAAGCTCGTACCACTGGGTTCCGGCGCTGACCACCAGCGTCACGCTGGAGCCCCTGCGAATGCGCTCGCCGGGCTTTCGCGACTGCGCCAGCACCATGCCCGCCTCGTAATCCTCACTGTAGGCGCGCTCGATGGTGGCCGGGAGTTCCGCCTGTTCGAGCGTTTCCAGCGCGGTCTGCTGCTGCTCACCGATGAGGTAGGGCACCTGAACGCGGTTGCGGAAGAACAAGTAATACCAGCCTGCTCCCAGCAGTGCGACGATGGCTGCAAGAACAACGACCACCAGTCCGGTGATCATCCAGCGGCGGCGGAGCTTCTGGCGCCTGCGCCGCCGGGCCTCCCGCTGCCGCTCCTGCTCCTCAGGGTTCAGCGGATATTTCACGAAGCCGCCCCGGGGATGGGTTACGGTCTTGCGTAGATCAGCGGCCATTTCCGCGGCGGTCTGATAGCGCTGGGACGCGTCCTTGCTCAGCGCGCGCATGACCACCTCGTCCAGCGCCTTGGAGATGCCGCCCTGAAACAGGCGCATGGATTTGGGCGCTTCGCTGACGTGCTTGAGCGCCACGGAGACCGACGTCTCGCCGTCGAAGGGCACGTGGCCGGTGAGCATCTCGTACATGACCACGCCCACGGAATACAGATCGCTCTTCTCGTCGGCGACCTCGCCGCGGGCCTGCTCGGGGGAGAAGTAGTGGACGCTGCCCAGCGCCGACGCGCCGTTTTCGTCCAGCTGCGTCTTCTGCTCGGTTTTCAGCCGCGCGATGCCGAAATCGGCCACCTTCACGCGGCCCTGCCGGTCCACGAGGATGTTCTGGGGCTTGATGTCGCGATGGACGATGCCGTTTCGATGGGCGTGATCCACCGCGGCGAGGATGCGGATGGTCATGCGCAGCGCCTGATCCGGCGGGATGCGGCCTTTTTCCCGGATCAGCTCCTTGAGCGTCTGACCGTCCACGAACTCCATGACGATGTAGCGCACCTCGCCGTCGATACCCACGTCCAGCATGTTCACGATGTTCTCGTGAGAGACCTTGCTGGCCGCCTCGGCTTCGCGGCTGAACCGGCGCACGAACTCCTCATCGGATTCGTACTCCGGCCGGAGCACCTTGATGGCCACAGTTCGTTTTCGAATTTTGTCGTAGGCCCGATAGACCACCGCCATGCCGCCGGTTCCAACGACGGCTTCGACGACGTATCGGTCCGAGAGCGTGCGGCCGATCATCGGCGATCCTCCTCGGTGAAGACCGCCATGGCCGTGATGTTGTCGTGTCCGCCCGCGTCCAGCGCGGCCTGCACCAGCGCGTGGACGATGCTCTCTCCGTCCTGACCGGAGGTCATCGCCTCCAGCATCTTCCGCTCGTCCACGCAGTTGGACAGCCCGTCGGTGCACAGCAGCAGCGCGTCGCCGGGGCGGCAGTCCAGCTGAATCAGATCCACGTCCACCGTCTGAGACGTGCCCAGCGCGCGGGTGATGTAATTGCGCTTGGGATGGGTCTTGGCCTCGCGCACGGTGATGAGTCCCTGCATCACCATTTCCTCTACCAGCGTGTGATCCATCGTCACGCGCATGATCGCGCCGTTGCGCACCAGATAGGCGCGGCTGTCGCCCACGTGGGCGATGTAGAGCGCCTTTTTGTCGGAGCAAAGGCCGGTGAAGGTGGTGCCCATGCCGCTCTTGCGGTCGTCGCGCATGGACTCCAGATAGACGGCCTGATTGGCGCGGAGCACCGCTTCGTGAATGGCCGCGGAGCCCAGCCTGCGCGCGCCGCGCATGAACTCGGAGAAGGTGGAAATGGCCAGCGCGCTGGCGATCTCGCCTGCATTATGTCCGCCCATGCCGTCGGCTACCGCGCAGAAGCGCTCTCCCTGCTGGGGGAGATAGTAGCTGTCTTCGTTGATCGGGCGAACCTTACCCACGTCGGAACAGGCGTAGACTCTCATGCGTTTTTCCCTCCATGGCCGTTGGTATCGAATGAGCGAGTTTAACCGCGGACGCCGTTCTGCAGCGCCTTTCGGCGGAGCTGTCCGCAGGCTCCGTCGATATCTGCGCCCATTTCGCGGCGCACCGTCGCCGAGATGTTCTTCAGCTCCAGCCGCTTCTGAAACGCGGCCACCTCCTGCCGGGATGGCGCTTCCAGATTGCGCTCTTTCACGTCGTTCAGCGGAATCAGATTCACGTGGCATTGCAGTCCTCTCAGTCGGCGCGCCAGCTCGTCGGCGCAGCTTACGTCGCAGTTGACGTTTTTAATCAGCGCGTATTCGAAGATCACGCGCCGGCCGGTCTTTTCTACATAGTATCGGCACGCGTCCAGCACCTCGCTGATGGGATAGGCGTTGGCCACGGGCATGATCCGGCGGCGGATCTCGTCGTTGGGCGCGTGCAGCGACAGCGACAGCGTCACCGGCAGGCCCTCCGCGGCGAAGTCGTACATCCGCCGCACCAGTCCGCAGGTGGACAGCGAGACGTTGCGCAGCGAGATGTTCAGCCCCTTCGGGTCGTTCACCAGGCGCAGAAAGCGCACCACGTTGTCGTAGTTGTCCAGCGGCTCGCCCGAGCCCATGAGCACAATGTTGTGCACGCGGCGCTGGGGATCCTGGGCCTGAATGTGCCCGTTGGCGGCGACGACCTGGCCGAGAATTTCGCCCGCCGTCAGGTCGCGCACGCGGCCGTCCAGCGTGGACGCGCAGAAGGCGCAGCCCATGCGGCAGCCCACCTGCGTGGAGACGCAGAGCGTGTCGCCGTAGTGATAGCGCATGACCACGCCCTCGATGAGATTGCCGTCGTCCAGCGCGTAGAGAAATTTCTCCGTGTCGTCGATCTTCGAGCGATAGGATTCGAGGATGCGGATGGGATTGGCCACGGCCAGCTCTCTGAGGCGCTGGCGCAGCTTGGCCGAGAGGTTCGTCATGCCGTCGACGTCCGCGCCGCGAACCAGCCATTCGGAAATCTGTCTGGCGCGGAATCTGCTCTCGCCCAGCTCGCCGGTGACGAAGCTCTCCAGCTCCTCACAGGTCATGGACAGAAGCTGACGCTTTTCCATCACATTGACCTCCTGCGCATCCGGGCGATGAAGAAGCCCGCCATGCCGTCGCGGTGGGGGAGAATGGTCAGCATGCCGTCCGCGGATTTGCCGCGCAGCGCCTCGGGCAGCCAGCTGTCGTCCGTGTCCGGCTCAAACTCCGGATGGCGGCTCAGGAAGGCGCTGACCTGCGCCTCGTTTTCCTCGGGCAGAATCGTGCAGGTGGAATAGACCAGACGACTGCCCACCCGGACGAAATGGGAGCAGTTTTCCAGAATTTCCCTCTGAAGCGGGAGAATGGACTCGAAGTCCTCCTCCTTCAGGCGATATTTGATGTCGGGCTTGTCCTGAATCACGCCCAGACCGGAGCAGGGCGCGTCCACCAGCACCGCGTCCATGGCCAGCTCCAGCGAGGGCTGCCCCTTGCGCGCGTCGTGCACGGCGGGGCGGACGTTTTCCAGCGAAAGCCGCCGGGCCGCCGCGCGGATCAGCTCCACGCGATGGGGATACACGTCCCAGGCGTATACGCGACCCGAGGTGCCCATCTGCTCGGCCATCAGGCAGGTCTTGCCGCCGGGCGCGGCGCACGCGTCCAGCAGCTGCATGCCGGGGCGGGCCTCCACGGCCTGTGCCGCCAGCATGGAGCTTTCGCCCTGAATGGAGAACAGCCCGGCGCGATAGCCGTCCAGCCGGGACAGGTCGCCCGCGCCGCTGAGGACGTAGGCGTGGGCGGCGGTTCCGTGCTTCCAGGCGAGGCCCTCTTTGTCGAGCATGGCCTCGAACTGCGCGTCGGTCAGGCGCTCGGCGTTGGGGCGCACGGTCTGCGTGCGCTCAGCGGGAGCGAAAGCGGCGATGCGCTCGGCCTCGTCCACGCCGTAGGCGGCGATCAGCCGCTTTACCGCCGGCAGCGCCAGCGAGTATTTCAGCGAGAGGTATTCCTCCGGCTGCTCGTCGCGGCCGGGCAGCGCGAGCCCCTCCTCGTCGCGCAGGCGAATCAGTCCGCGCAGCACGCCGTTGACCATGCCGCTCAGGCCGTCGCGGCCCGCGGCGCGGGTCTGTTTGACGGCCTCGTCCACCGCCGCGTGGTCGGGAATGCGATCCATGAACAGAATCTGCGCCGCCGCGATGTGCAGAATGTCGGCCACCATCGGCTCAGGGCGCGTCTGGAGCAGCTTGCCCAGCGCCCACTCGATTTGAAGGCGGTTTTCGATGGCGAAATAAAACAGGCTCGCCGCCAGCCGGCGATCCTCGTCCGAGAGCTTCGCCTCGCTCAGCGCGCGATCCAGCGCCTGCGCGGCATACGCGCCGTTGCCCACCACGTCGCCCAGCGCCTTCAGCGCCACGTCGCGCGCGCTCTTCTGCGGCGCGGGGCGATTCGGGCGGCGCATGCGATCCCCGCGCGGCGCGCCGAAGAGCCGGGCCTCCGGGCGATGCTCGCCATGGGGAGCATCGCCGAATCTGCGGTCTTCGCGGGGCTTGCCGTCGAAACGGCGCTCGCCATGGGGGCGGTCGTCGCGCTTGGTCGGGCGGTCGCCGTCGAATCTGCGCTCACCGTGGGGCTTGTCGTCGAAACGGCGCTCGCCATGGGGACGATCATCGTGGTGGAAGTCGCGCTTGGCCGGGCGGTCGTCGTCAAATCTGCGTTCGCCGTGAGGCTTGTCATCGAAGCGACGCTCGTCATGGGAGCGGTCATCGCGGCGGAAATCGCGCTTCGCGGGGCGGTCGTCGTCGAAGCGGCGCTCACCGTGGGGCTTGTCGTCGTCGAAGCGGCGCTCACCGTGGGGCTTGTCGTCGAAACGGCGCTCGCCATGGGGACGATCATCG
>USDD01000024.1 GCA_900553265.1 uncultured Eubacteriales bacterium | reverse complement strand
GCCTCAGCCCGTCCCAAAGGCCGCCATCTGCGGCATTATTAGGAGAAGGTGGTGAGAATACCGAGGAAAGGAACGGAGCGGCGACAGGAGGTCGAGATGCTGTGCACGGATATGCTGGTACCGCAAGGAGCATCTTTTGTGGAAAATCGATGTGGCGCCGGACTGCTCTTCGACAGCCTGTGCAAAGAAATAACCAATCTGACTGATTTTCAGGCCGATGTTATCTCTTTGAGCCGGTATTTCGGGCGTTGGGTCTTCTGGCATGCGGCAAAGAGATGTGTGAGCTGAGATCAGTTCAACCAGTCGTTCGCGTCGGGATAGGTGAAGGGAATGCTGTTTTCCTCGGCATATTGGGCCGCGCAGGAGCCGCGGCTGACGGTCAGCTGAAGGTTCGAGCATTTTTCGAACGCATCCTCGCCGATTTCCGTCACGCTGTCCGGAATTGTCAGGCTGCTCAGCGCGCCGCATCGGTTGAAAGCGCCTTCGCCGATGGCGGTCAGGCCGTTGGGAAGCTCGACGTCGGTCAATGCGCTGCAGAGGGCGAAAGCCTCGTATTCGACGGTAGTCAGGCCCTTCGGGAGCGCAATGTCCGTCATGTCGCGGCAGGAGTAGAACGCCCTTGTCCCGATGACCGAGACGCTGTCCGGGAGAACGACGCTCTCCAGCGCGGAGCAGTCGTAGAACATGTACTGGACGACGCAGGTCGCTCCGTCGCCGAGGGTCGCGCTCATCAGAAGCGCATTGTGGGCGAACGCGGCTTCGCCGATTTCCGTTGCGCTGCTTGGAATGGCGATGCTTTTCAGCGACGAACAGTAGCTGAAGGCGTACTCGCCGATGTGCTCGAGGCCGTCCGGGAGCGTCGCTTCGCCGAGAGATTCGCAGTGCTGGAACGCGCTGCCGCCGATTTTCGTGACGCCGTCGGACATTTTGAGATTTTTCAGCGACGTGCAGAAATTGAACGCTTCTTCGCCGATTTCGGTCACGCTGTCGGGAAGGACGACGCTCTCCAGCGCGTCGCACTGGTAAAACGCCCTTTCGCCGATGCTCACCGTGCCATCAGGGACGGCGTAGTCGGCCTTCTTCAGACCGGCAGGGTAGCTGACCAGATGCCTGTCCTCGGTGCGGAACAGCACGCCATCGACGGCGGACAGCGCCGGATTTCCTTCGGCCACCGTAATCTCCAGCAGATGGAGGCAGCCGTAAAACGGATTACGGCCGACGGTGAGAACGCTGTCGGGAAGGGAGACGCTCCGAAGCTTGTCGTTGCCGCTGAATGCCTCGTCCTCAATGGCGGCGATGCCCTGCGGCACGTCGTAGCTGGCGCCTTCCTTGGCTGCGGGGTAGGAGAGAAGCTGCTTTTCGGCTTTGCGGAACAGAACGCCGTCGATCTCGGCCAGCGTCGGATGGTCGGGCGAGACGTGGATGGCCTCCAGGCTCTCGCAGCAGAGGAACGGATTGCTGCCGTCCCAGGGGCGGAACGGGTTTTCGATGATCTCAACGATCGAGAGGGGAATGGTGACGCTGCGAAGCTCGCTGCAGCGGGAAAAAGCGTCGGTGCTCAGCGTGGAGACGGTCTTTCCGCCCAGCTCCTCGGGGAACGCCAGGTCCTTTTCGCCGCCCTTATAATTGGTGAGGATTACCGTGCCGTCGTCCAGCTCCTGGTATTCAAAGTCCCCATCCACGGCGGCCAGCGCGGTGGGCAGCAGAAGCAGCGCGACAAAGAGAAGAGTCAGAAGAATTCGCAAGCGTTTCATGGATAAACCTCCTTGCAAAGTGCCTCAACGAGAGGCGGATGGCTCGAATTCCGCAAAAAAACCGAGGGCTTGTTCGAAAGACAAAGCGGCAAAAAAGTTGCACAAACGGAGGGACAGTGGTGGAGCGATAAACAATAAAACCGCTGAAAGCCTTGCGGCACAGCGGTTTTGAAGTGGTACACCTTCAGGGGCTCGAACCCTGGACACCCTGATTAAGAGTCAGGTGCTCTACCAACTGAGCTAAAGGTGCATGTCCAATCGACTTGTATAGTATAACTCGGATTGCCGTATCTGTCAATAGACATATGTAAATATAATAAACATTTACTGTTGCGGAAAAATTATTTTGCATCGTTTGCGCGATGCGGGGGACAATAGAAGCGCTGAGAACAGCAAATCATTCATTGAGGGAGGAAATATCCATGTCTCAGAAAAAGCCGAACCATGAAATTCGCTGCCGCGTGACCAGCTGCGCCTTCCGCTGCGACGACCAGGAGTATTGCTCTCTGAATTCCATCCAGGTGGAGCCGTGCCAGGACTGCTGCTCCGGCAAGGCCAGCGAGGAGAGCATGTGTGCCAGCTATCGCTGCAAGTAAGACAATTCCGCTGAAAAAGCAGGCCGCGCCGAGATCGACGCGGCCTGCCGGTTGTTTTGGCGCAAAGGCAGAATGGGAACGGCGAAAACGCTCCAAGCCCGCGCGTCCCGCCGCAGGGGCTTCACTCCGCCAGCTGCCGGCGCACGACCTCGGCGATGTTTTCGGCGACGGCGCGGATTTTCTCCGCGTCCAGTCCCTCGGTCATCACGCGGATGAGCGGCTCGGTGCCGGAGACGCGCACGACCACGCGGCCGTCGTGGCCCAGCTCGGTCTTGCCGGCTTCAATGGCGGCCTTGACCTGAGCGTCCATGTAGAATTTCAGCTTGCCCTCGTGGGAGACGCGGACGTTGATCATCGTCTGAGGATAGCGGGTCATGATCTTCGCCGCGTCCCTGAGCGTCATGTTTTCGCGCTTGAGGATGCTCAGCAGCTGGATGGCCGTCAGCTGGCCGTCGCCGGTGGTGGCGAAATCCCGGAAGATGACGTGGCCGGACTGCTCGCCGCCGAAGCTGTATTCCTCCAGCAGCATCTCCTCCAGCACGTAACGGTCGCCGACCTTGGTGGTGATCAGCCGGATGCCGTTTTCCTCGCAGAAGCGGCTGAAGCCCATGTTGGTCATGATCGTGCCCACCACGGTATTCTTTTCCAGCTTGCCGCGCTTGAGCATGTCCAGCGCGCAGATGGCCATGATGAAGTCGCCGTCGATCTCGCTGCCGTCGCCGTCGATGCACAGGCAGCGGTCAGCGTCGCCGTCGAAGGCCACGCCGATGTCCAGCCCCTGCTCCAGCACGACCGCACGCAGGCGCTCCAGATGGGTCGAGCCGCAGCCGTCGTTGATGTTCAGACCGTCGGGCTGGTCGCAGAGAATGCGGCAGTCCGCGCCCAGCTCGGTGAACAGCCTGCGGGCGGTCGCCGAGGCCGAGCCGTTGGCGCAGTCGACGGCCACGGACATGCCGGCGAGGGAGGTAGGGATGGTGCTCTTGAGATGGTCAACATAGTCCTTGACGGCGGTGGGTCGGGTTTCGACCTTGCCGATGTCGGTGCCGCCGCTCAGGCGCGGGGTCTTTTCCCGGTCGAGGACGATGGTTTCAATTTGCTCCTCCAGCTCGTCGGGCAGCTTGTAGCCGTCGCCGGAGAAGAGCTTGATGCCGTTGAATTCGGCGCTGTTGTGGGAGGCGGAGATCATCACGCCCGCGTCGGCCTTGTATTTGCCCGCCAGATAGGGCACCGCCGGAGTGGGCACAACGCCCAGCTGAATCACGTCCGCGCCCACGGAGCACAGTCCCGCCGCCATGGCGCAGGCCAGCATCTCCGAGGAAATGCGCGTGTCCATGCCGATGGCGAAGATGGGGCGGCGGCGCGCGTTGTCGGACAGCACCATGGCCGCCGCGCGGCCCAGCTCCAGCGCCAGCTCGCAGGTCAGCTTTTCATTGGCCACGCCGCGCACGCCGTCGGTTCCAAACAGTCGTCCCATATTACATCCGCTCCTCTCGGGGCGCGATCGCGCCGCTGTTTTTGAAAATGCTTCTCTCGGGAATCACGCCGCGCACGCAGGAGGTGGGGTAGACGATGCAGTCCCGCCCCAGCACCGTGCCCGGGTTCAACACGCTGTTGCAGCCCACCTCGGCGCGGTCGCCGAGAATCGCGCCCAGCTTGCGAAGGCCGGTGGGGAGGTCGCGCTGTGCGTGGACGACGACGTTCTGTTTGTCGCTGCGCACGTTGGACGTGACCGCGCCCGCGCCCATGTGCGCGCGATGGCCCAGCACCGAGTCGCCCACATAGTTGAAGTGGGGAACCTGCACCTCGTCGAACAGCACACAGTTCTTCAGCTCCACCGAATTGCCCACCACCGCGTTTTTGCCCACGACGGCGCTGCCGCGCACAAAGGCGCAGTGGCGAATCTCCGCGCCGTGGTCGACGATCAGCGGGCCGTTCAGATATGCCGTGGGCGCGACGTCCGCGTCCTTCGCAATCCAGACGTCCTCGCCGATCTGATCGTATTCGTCCGCGGGCAGCGCCGCACCCTTTGCGCGGATCCAGTCGCTCAGCCCGGGCAGAACCTCCCAGGGATGCTCTTTGCCCTCAAACAGCGCTCTGGCAATCGTATGATTCAGATCCAGCAGCGCGGAAACGCTCGTATTTTTCATGGAAAATGCTCCTCTCGATTTCGCTTCGGGGAATAGAGGGCGCAAAAAAACACACCCTCCGCACACGCATATACGACTAAAGCTCTGCCCGATGGTCAGAACTCTTCGCATGCGCAATCCAGGCGGCCGCGTCTGCGGCCGTGTCCGTGCAAAGGATATGTCTCGTCGTCTGTTTCATTTCCGGCTGCAGCCCCTCTGTTCGCCTGTTGCCAGACGTTTTTCTGACTGCATCACGCATCCGGATCTGCGAAAGAGCATCCGCCGAATCTTTCGATAACTCTTTTCCTCGTCAACCGCGTCCTTGCGGTCCCGGCGCTATCGGTTTGTTCCTCTGCAATCGCGGCGCTTCGCACCTCCCATTCACCGCTTCGGCTGCCTGTGCCAGACGCGCTGGCTTTCTGCGCGGCCGTGAGGGTATTTTAGCATACTCGTCTGCTTTTGTCAATTCCTGAGAAAAAGCGCCGCGGCTTCTTTGAGAGCGCCGCGGCGGATGGAGAGGACGGAGCTACGCCCTGGAACCCTTTCGGAAAAACGCGGCGACGACCGCCCCCGGGCCGCCGTGGGTGCCGATGACGCTGCCCACCTGCACCTGCGGGAGAGCGTCGGCGTGGCCCTCCCAGACGGCGCGGCTGTCCTCCATGTATTTGCGCAGCAGCGCGTCCGAAAGGCCCGTATAGCCCAGCAGCACGGGCAGATCGAAGTCCACGCCGCCGCAGTCGCGAATTTTCTGCATCAGCAGGTTGTTGCCCTGCCGCGAGCCGCGGGCCTTGCCGATGACGGTGACTCGGCCGTTTTCGATGGATGCGACGGGCTTGAGGTTCAGCAGACCGCCGGCGATGGCCGCGGTTTTGGAGATGCGCCCGCCGCGCTTGAGATATTCCAGCGTGTCCAGCAGCGCGATGACGCACACGTCGTCCCGTTTTTCCTCAAGGCGCGCGGCGATTTCCGCCGCCGGCATGCCCCTCTCGGCGCAGTCCACGGCGTATTGCGCCAGAATGCCGGCGCCGATGGTCGCCGACTGGCTGTCCACCACGACGACGTTCTTGAAATCCTGCGCGGCGATGCAGGCGCTCTGGTGCGTGCCCGAAAGCTGCGCGGAGATGGTGAGCACCACGGCGCTGTCGCCGGCCTGCGCCGCCGACGCGTATTCCCTTTCGAACGCCGCGGGCGAGGCCTGACTGGTGGTGGGAAGCTCGTCGCTCTCCACCAGCATTTCGTAAAATCTCTGCCGGCTCACGGTTACGCCGTCGATCAGCTCCGTGTCGCCGAAGCGAATGGTCAGGGGGACGACGCGCACCCGATTCTGATAGGCAGGGGACACGTCCGTTGTGGAATCGATGATAATTCTTACGCTCATTTTTTGTTGTTCCTTTCGCAGATTC
The DNA here is from genome assembly GCA_900553265.1 of uncultured Eubacteriales bacterium. Lineage (GTDB taxonomy): Bacteria > Bacillota > Clostridia > Christensenellales > Aristaeellaceae > Faecivicinus. The sequence goes on along the minus strand of USDD01000024.1, from coordinate 23,945 downwards.
CTTCCAGATTGGCGCAGATGCGCGCCAGCGCGCGGTACATGGCCGCGCGCTCCGGCTCCGACAGTCCGGCGTTCGCCTCGGCGACGATGCCGTCGATCTTCCGCGCGATTTTTTCGCCCACGGCCGCGCCCTTTTCGGTCAGCCTGAGCGGACTCTTATAGCGCTTTCTGCCGCTCGATTCGCCCGTCAGATAGCCTCCGGCCTCCAGCTCGTCCACCGCGCGGGAGACGGAGGCCTTGTCCTCCTCGCAGCGCTCGCACAGCTCGGAGGCGGTCAGCGCGCCGGCGCAGTGGAGATAGTACAGGCAGGAGACGTGGGAAACCTTCAGGCCGAAGCCGGCCATTTCCTCCGCCTTGATGCGGCGAATGCTGCGGCTCAGCCGCGCGATCAGCACGGTGAACGCCTCGAATCTCTCTTCCATAAAGCCTCCGAAAACATGTTGACAAATCAACAGGATGCAGTCAGTATACTGCAAACCTGTTGATTTGTCAACAGGAAATTTCGATGCGCGATGCATGCAGAAATTGTCACGTCGATTTTTGTCGGAAAAACTGCAACAAACGGCGGCGGATGCGCGTCTATATAGTGCGCACAACAAGCACTGAACCGGAGGATGGATAATGAAGAGATTTCGCACAATTCTGGCGCTGATTCTGACCCTCTCCCTTGCGGCGTCGATCATCGCCATTACGACGGCGGAAACGGTGCCCGTGGAGCCGTGGCAGGCCGACCTGCGGGCGCTGATGGATGATTCCAGCGTGCCGCGCAGCACGAGTTTGAAGTACGACGTTTCCACGCCCGAAAACGCGCAGACGCACGAGACCGCCGTGGAAAAGGTCAACGGCTCCGGACTGACGATGCGCATTGATTTTTCGATGATTGCGCCTGAGAGCTATACGAAGGACGACTGGGCGCAGCTGGATCAGTGGCTGGAGGAGACGGCCAGCCGCACGGTGCAGGGGCTTGCCGCCGACACGGAGAATCTGGCCAAGGCGCTGTCCGGCGCGGTGGCTTCGGGCCGAAAGGCCAAATCCGACGCGGAGACAGCGCCCGCGTGGACGCGGGACGACTGGCAGCTGACGGGCCTGACCGTGACCATTCCGTATTACCCGGAGCTCTCCGAGGGGGTGAACGGCACGGCGACGCAGAGGCTTCAGGAGAAGCTGGCGCAGTACGGCTTTCTGGACGATAAGGCCGACGGCTATTTCGGCGCGAAGACCCGCGCGGCGGTGGAGATGCTGGAGCGTCACGTGCGCGAGCTCGAGCAGGATCTGATCGACGCGCGGCCCACGCCCGAGCCCACGCCGCTGCCCATTCCCACGCCCGCGCCGACGGAGACGATGACCGCGCCCGAGGACGCGCCGCTTGCGGAGGAGCCGACAGTCGAGCCGAGCGTCGAGCCGGAGCCGACTCCGGTCACGCCGGTGGACGGCGTGGCGGACGCGCTGCTGCAGGCCTATCTGTACAGCGAGGATTTCGCGCCGTATCGCGGGACGCTTCAGCAGGGCGATCAGGGCGACGCGGTGCTGCGTATGCAGCGGCGGCTGCTTCAGCTGGGCTGCATGACCGGCGCGGCTGACGGCCATTACGGCGGGAACACTGCCCGATCGGTGCGCATTTTTCAGTATTACAACGATCTGGAGCTGACGGGCGCCGCCGACGCGGCGACGCTGAGCCGGCTGTTCTCTGAGGACGCGAAGGCTCCGGAGAACGCCATGCTGACCGCCGGTTCCTCTGGCGAGGCTGTGAAGGCGCTGCAGCTGCGGCTGCGCGTGCTGGGCTTCATGAAGGGCTCGGTGGACGGCGACTATGGCAGCGCCACCGTGACCGGCGTGGAGAATCTTCAGAAGTATCTGCGCCAGCGGGAGGAGACCGCCGTCCGCGCCGACGCGGAGACCATGGCGCGGCTGGAGGAGACGAACGGCTCGGTGGAGAGCCTGCTGACCGTGGAGGTCAACGGCGTCGCCGACCCGATTCTGCTGGACGAGTTCTATTCCGACGCGTTCCCGGCCATTCCCGACGCGATGGACAGCGGCGCAGACGGCGCGGACGTGGTGCGACTGCAGCGGCGGCTGAACACGCTGGAATACTACTACGGCTCGCTGGACGGCGCTTACGGCGCGGGTACAGCCAACGCCGTCGATGCGTTCCAGAAGCGCAACGGCCTGACGAGAACCAGCACGGCGGATGCGCAGACGATGGCGCTGCTGTTTTCCAAGGACGCGCTCAAGGCGCTGAAGCCCTATGTGCTGAAGATCAGCACAGCCGACCAGCGCGTGTACGCCTACGGTCTGGACGCAAACAACGAATACACCGAGCTGGTGCGCACCATGAAGTGCTCCACCGGCAAGGACGCCACGCCGACGCCCAAGGGCGACTTTCAGAACGGAACCGGCCCCGGCGCGCGCTGGCACTATTTCAAGAAGTACAAGTGCTGGGCCCAGTACGCCTACTATATCGAGGGCGACATCCTGTTCCACTCGGTGCTCTACAAGGAGAAGGAGGGCAAGGTCACCCAGAGCTCGGTCAACAACCTCGGCCGCAAGGCCTCCCACGGCTGCGTCCGCCTGAGCGTGGAGGACGCGAAGTGGATCTACAACAACTGCCCGCAGAACACGAAGGTCGTCGTGTACTGACGAAAGGACAGAAAAAGCCCTTCCATTCAGAGTGGAAGGGCTTTTGCCATATTTACGGGCGCAGCATGAGGGCGAAGAGGCCGCCCTGAACGCTGCGGGCGATGAAGTGGACGGTGCGGCCCGTCTCGGTGTCGTACCAGTCGGTGAAGGCCACGCGGCTCTCTGTTTCGCGCAGCATGCGCGCCACCGGCGCGATCATCGCCGCGCGCACCGCGGGATCGTCGGACAGCGCCGCCGTCCAGCAGATCCAGTCGGACTTGGTGTAGCTCGCGCGGGAATCCAGCGGCAGGCCGTAGCGGTTGATGCGCGGCAGATAGCTCTTCGTCTCCGCCTCGTAGAACTTCTCCGGCATGAGGTTCAGCTTCAGCACGCGATCCCAGAGCAGATTGTACTTCATGCTCCAGCCCTCGCCGGTCAGCGTAAGCGGTGTGGAGCCCTCGCAGCCGATGCGCGCCAGCAGCCGTCCGGCCATTTCGCGCGCGTGGGCTTCCCATTTTTCCTCGCCCGTCAGTCGACCGTAGCACGCCACGCCGACGATGGCCTTGGCCGCCAGATTGACGTTGTGCGCCAGATGGCCGGCAAAGTCGTCGGTGCAGAGCTGCTCGCCCGGATCCTCGCCGTATTCGATCAGATAGCGCACCCACTTGTCCAGCAGGCCGCGATACTTCTCGGCGAGTCCGCGATCCGCGCCGTAGGCCTGCGCGGCCGCCAGCATCACCAGCATGTTGCCGCACTCCTCCACAGGCATCTGATATTTGAAATCGTACACCGGCGTGCCCGCGGGGAAGAGGTAGTAGGGCGGCGGGGTCTTTCCGTTGTCCGTGTGCGGCGCGGCGTAGACCTGACCGGTGGCGCAGGGATAGCGGCCCACGTCGTGGGGCGCGAAATCGTCTGTCCAGACGGGCATGGAGGCGAACTCCAGCACCGGGCGGCACAGCGCGTTGACCAGCTCCGGCGCGTACTTCAGGAACAGCGGAATGGACGGATAGCTCACGTCCACGGTTCCGATGCAGCCGTTGGAGTCGTTCTCCTTGGACAGAAGCGCCATATCGCCGCGGGGCGTGGCGATGAGCTTGTGGGCGCACAGAGTGTGCCGCCACGCCGCGCTCGTCAGCGCCTGATAGTCCTCGCCGAAGGGCGCGGAATCGGCCAGCACGCGCGCGTCCGTCTCGGCGCAGCGCCGAAGCAGCGCGTCGAACTGCTCAGAGGTCTCGCGAATCGCGTCGGTGATCTGCGCGCCGTTTCGGCGATACCACGCCTTGCACAGGTCGCCGAAGTAGTTGATGGAGGCAATGTCGTCGTAGGCAACGACGGCGCGGACGATCTGCTCGTCCTGAACGCTGCCGCTCCAGCTCATCTCCAGCCCGTCGCCGATGGGGCGAACCGCGCTCTCGGAGCAGAGATAGAGATAGCCCCAGTCGATGGTGATGTGATCGCCTGAGTGGCTCAGCGGCTTCTGGGCGGCCTGACCGCACCATGCGGCGTGCATGCTGCCGCTCTCGAAGGCGCCGGAGGTCATCTCCGGGCGAATCTCGCCGTCGTAGCAGAGGCGGTCGGAGAGGCGCAGGCTCAGCGAAACCTCGTGCGGCTTTCCGTCCGCAGCGCACAGGCGCATTTCCACCAGCGTCACCGGCCGGCTCATCCAGTCGGGATCGTCGGGGAAGGCGGGCGCGGCGAAGCGCGTCTCCAGCCGAACGCCGCCGAATTCCGAGACGAAGCGCGTGATCGTCGGGGAGACCTCCAGCGCGGCAAGCTTCGCCTCCGGCGCTTTACTCAGGCCGAGGAAGCGCGCGGGCGCGCCGTCCACGGTCATCGCGCCGCGGATGGGCTTGATCGGGCCGCTCCAATGGGCCGCGTCGGTCTGCGTCATCGTGTCGGCGGGCATCCAGATGGACAGATAGGGATCCGAGGTAATCAGCGGAATGGCGGGCAGTCGATCCATGCGTTCCATAGAAATCTCCTTTTCAGAACATCTTTCGAATGTTGTACACCGTGCGGATGTACTCGTAGCCGTTTTCCTTGTAGAAGCCCAGCGCGCTCTTGTGGGAGACGGCGGCGTTGGTGCGAATGCCCTTCGCGCCGGTTTCCCGGGCCCAATCCTCCACAGCCTGAAGCAGGCGGCGGCCGATGCCCCGGTTGCGATACTCCGGCTCCACGGCCAGCGCCACCACGTCCTTCATCGGCGGCGCGTAGATCGGGTCATGGTTGTTGGCGTGGATAAAGCCGATGACCTCGTCCACCTGATCCACGGCCACCAGCAGCAGGTTCTCCGTCGAGCCGATCAGGCGGCGGAGGTTCTGTTCCACCTGCTCCTCGGAAAATTCGTAGCCCAGTACCTCGTGACAGAGCGCGTGAATTCTGTGCGCGTCCGAAACCATGCAGCGGCGAATATTGGTGTTCATCTTATCGCTCCCTTCCGACGTTTCTTCTATAAATAAAGTATGAGTTGCTTGTCCATATTATATCACAGACGCGGCTGAAGAATCAACGCCGGGCGGCAAATGTTATCAAAATCTGAAGCGGAGGAGAAACGCAAAAAATCGCGCCTCCGGGGAAATGTCCTCGGAGGCGCGGGGCGATCAGCTGCCCGCGGGGGTTAAATCCATGTACAGCGCCGTGAGCATGGGGTAGTAGTGGGCGTTGTACATCTCGCGGCCGGAGACGTGGGCGTAGGCAGTGTAGCTCGTGCCGTAGCTGGGATTGGTGATCTTGGTCTGGTTTTCCAGAATGATCAGCTGCTGTTCGCCGTCGGTTCCGACGTCCATGATGTAGTAGGTCTTGCCGTCGCTGACCATCGTGTCCACGATGGGGCCGACGCACTTGAATACCTGTCCCGTCCAGCGCTCGTACAGGCGGCGCAGGCCGTCGTAGTCCATGGCCCAGGCCATCTGCGAATATTTGGCCAGCGTGGGGCGATACTGAACGTTGAGTCGGATGACCGCGTCCTGACGACCGTCCATCTGCACGCGGAAGCGGATCAGATTCTCGCCGAAGCTGCTCAGCTGGGCGATGAACGAGAACTCGCCGGTCTCGCGGTCGAGGAGCAGGCTTTCTGCGATATAATCCGTCTCCACGGTGATGGATGCGCCCGGCTCGATCTTGCCCTTGACGGTCATGGTCTCCGCGTCGCTGGTGGTGGCCACCGAGGTGTCCAGCTCGAACTCGATGTCGTACTTCTCGCGATGGATGGTGACCTCGCGGCGCGTCTCATGGTGCTGGGGCGTGCGCACGATGATGGTGTAGGTGTTGTCGCCGATGGGGTAGACGTTCACCGTCTGGTCCAGCTCGCCGCTGCGGGAAACGGTGTCGGTCACGTCCTCGCCGTTGACGATGACGGTGCTGCCCGGAACCACCTGAAGATCCAGCGGATAGCGCGCGGTGACGACGTTCAGGCCGTCCTCGGCGGGACTGAGCACCGTCAGCGGCGAATCGGGCACCTCCACGGTGAAGGCGATCTCCGGAAGCTGCGTGCGCGAGCCGCGCTCATCCACCAGCATGGGCGAGAGGCGCACGTTCGCGGCCTCCACGTCCGTCACGTCGCCGCTGAACCAGTCGGAATCGGCGATGGTGACGCGCGCCACGCCGCCGGAAATGCTCAGCGATTTTTGAAGCTCGGGCAGGAAGATCTGGTCGCCGTCCGAGCCGTAAAAGACGATGGTGTGGCCCACTCGGCCGTCGTCCATGGTCACGGTGTTCACCGTGGGCGTGTATTCGCCGCGGGTGTACAGGCGGTTGACGCGATAGCTGCCGATCCAGAAGGTCAGCTTGTATATGCCCAGACACACCAGAAACGCGCAGACCAGCGCCGCGGCGGTGATGAGCGCGCGGCGAAGTCCCCGGCGGCGGGGATCCTCCCGGACGGCGGGGCGCTCGGGCGCTTCGGCCTGCGGCCGGGCGCGGGAAATGGGCTGCTTGCAGTTGGGGCAGTACTGCCTTTCGCCGGCAAAGCGGCTTCCGCAATAGGGACACTTCAATGTGGGAATCCTCCTTGAGGGAATGGAGTCGGGAATATCCGACCATTTTAGAAAATTATATCACAAAAGCTCCTTCAGGGGAAGAAATGTTTGTTGGAATTTTCATGTTTAACTATCGACTTTTCGAAAATCTATGCTATAATAATGATTAGGCAAGCCGCAGGCTTGGCCGGGTCGCGCACGCGTAGCGGGCGTGACAATCATGCTATAATATATTGTGATATGTTATACGGAGGTGTCATCATGGACGACTTTTTGGAGCAGGTAGCCAGACGGCGCAGGCAGGGCGCGTATACGGCGCTGTATTTTGCCGTGTGGATTCTGATTGTTCTCTTCGGACTGACCGCGCTGATGAATCTGACCTCGATCATCGGCATGAACGCCGAGGGCGGCGTGGCGTTTCGCTTTGAGGCGCTGATTATCGCCGTGATCTCCGGCGGAATCACGTTCCTGCTGTGGCGGCGCGCGGACTACTGCCGCATGGAATACGACTATACCTTCACCAACGGAACGCTGGACGTTTCCCAGGTGCTGAACAACAAGCGCCGCCGCTATCTGACCGCGCTGGACATGAAGGACGTGGAGCGCTGCGGCCCCGCCGAAGGTCAGGCCTTCGCCAAGACGCTCAACGAGCAGGGACTGAAGAAGCACAACTGGTTCCTCAACCGCGACGCGAAGCTGTATTACTTCTACTTTGTGAAGAACAACGTCAAGCACATGGCCGTGGTGGAGCTGACCGACGAGATGGTGGCGCTGATTCGCAGCAAGGGCTATCTCCAGCGCGGCGCATGGACGGGAGACGAGGGCAGGCTGAACTATGGCGTATCTCGATAACAGCGCCACCACGCAGCCCTGCCGCGCGGCGGTGGAGGCGATGGTTCGCTGCATGACGGAGGGCTTTTACAATCCGTCCAGCGTCTATCGCCCTGCCGTCGACGCGTTCCGGGCGGTGCGTGAGTGCCGCGAAACGCTGCTGAAGGCGGTTCACGGCGACGGCTGCGACCTCTACTTCACCTCCGGCGGAACGGAGAGCAACAATCTGGCCATCCTCGGCGCGGCGGCGAAGATGCGCGGGCCGAGGATCTGCGCGGTCTCCGCGGTGGAGCATCCGTCGGTGCGCGAGCCCTTCGAAAGGCTGCGGGCCGAGGGCTGGGACGTGCGCGTCATCGGCGTGAGTGAGGACGGCGCTCTGCGCTGGGACGAGCTGGAGCGCGCGCTGGACGACGGCGCGGCTCTCGTCAGCTGCATGCAGGTGAACAACGAAACCGGCGCGCTGCTGGACGCCGAACGGCTGCGCCGGACGGTGAACGGCCGCGCGCTGATTCATGTGGACGGCGTGCAGGGCTTTCTGCGCGTGCCCTTCGACATGAAAAACGCCGACCTGTACACCCTCAGCGGTCACAAGATTCACGGCCCGAAGGGAATCGGCGCGCTGGTGGTGCGCCGGGGCGTGCGGCTGGAGCCGCGGCAGATTGGCGGCGGGCAGGAGAGCGGCATGCGCTCGGGCACGGAGAACATGCCGGGCATTGCCGGGCTGCACGCCGCGGCGAAGGAGCTCATCGCGGTTCAGTCCACGCTGGGCGGCGAACTCATGCAGAAAAAGCTGCATCTGATCGGAAAATTCCGCGAGGCGGTTCCGGAAATGCTGGTCAACGGCCCCGAGCCGGAGCATGCCGCGCCCCACATCGTCAACCTGAGCTTCCCCGGCGTCCGCGGCGAGGTGATGCTGCACGCGCTGGAGAGCGAGGGCGTGTACGCGTCTACCGGCTCGGCCTGCTCGTCGAAGAAGCTGAAGGTCAGCGGCGTGCTGACCGCCATGGGCGTCGCGCCGGCGCGCGCGGAATGGGCGCTTCGCTTCAGCCTCAGCCCCCACACGACGATGGAGGAAATTGACGACGCGGCGCAGAAGCTGGGCGCGATTTATGCCTCGCTCAAGCGCTTCCAAAGGAGATAAACAACCATGAGAGACGTACTGCTCGTCCGCTACGGCGAGGTTTTTCTGAAGGGCGCAAACCGCCCGCACTTTCTGAAGGTGCTCAACGACAACGTAAAAAAGGCGGTCAAGCCCATCGGCGGCCGCGTATGGATGTCCGATTCGCGCATCTATGTGTCGGATTTCGACGACCTTCAGGAGTGCATCAGCCGCGTGACGAAGGTGTTCGGCATCTATTCCGTCAGTCCCGCCGTGGAAATGGAGAAGGATCTCGAGGCCATTTCTGAGAAAGCCATCGAGATGATGCGCGGCAAAGAGGGCTCGTTCAAGGTGTTCGGCCGCCGGTCGGACAAGAGCTTCCCACTGAACTCCATGGAAATCGGCATGGAGGTGGGCGGTCGGGTGCTTCAGTCTAATCCGAAGCTGTGGGTGGACGTACATAAGCCGCAGCACCGGCTGAACATCGAAATTCGCGACAACGCCTATCTGTGCGTGGAGGAGATCATGGCCGTGGGCGGTCTGCCCATGGGCACCGGCGGAAAGGCGGCGCTGCTGCTCTCGGGCGGCATCGACTCGCCCGTTGCCGGCTATCAGCTGATGAAGCGCGGCGTGCGCTGCTGCGCCATCCACTTCCAGAGCCCGCCCTACACCGGCGAGCTGGCGCGGGACAAGGTGATGCAGCTGGCGAAGAAGCTGGCGGATTACGCGGGCGGCATGCGCGTGTATCTTGTGCCGTTCACCAAGTGTCAGCTGGAGATTCACGAAAAGTGCCCCGACGGACTGGGCACGCTGATTACCCGCCGCTTCATGATGCGCATCGCCGAGAAGATCGCCCGGGACTACGGCGCGCAGGCGCTGATTACCGGCGAGAGCCTCGGACAGGTGGCCTCTCAGACCATGGAGGCGCTGGGCTGCACCGACGCGGTGGTGAACATGCCCGTGTTCCGGCCGCTGATCGGCATGGACAAGACTGAGATCATGGCCATTGCGCAGAAGATCGACACCTTCGAGACGTCCATTCTGCCCTACGAGGACTGCTGCACGGTGTTCACGCCGCGCCATCCCGTGACCAGGCCGAAGCTGAGCACCATGCCCGACGCGGAGCGCAAACTGGACGTGGACGCGCTGGTGGACGAAGCCGTCGCGGCCACGGAAATGGTGATCGTCTGAACCGAATCAGGGAGTGAAAAATGACCCTCATCGAGTACATTGAGAAGCTCAAAAACAATCCGGCGTTCATGAAAAACGTCACCTCGTGGCAGGTGGTGCCCGAGCGGAAGGCGCGGTACGGCGAGTTTCCGTCAGATCTGGATCCGCGGGTGAAGCAGACGCTGCACGAGCGCGGCATCGACCGGCCCTATATCCATCAGAGCCGTGCCATCGCCGCCGCGCTGTCAGGGCAGGACTTCGTCGTGGTCACGCCCACAGCTTCGGGCAAGACGCTGTGCTACAACGTGCCGGTGCTGGATTCCATCCTGAAGGACGAGTCCGCCCGGGCGCTGTATCTGTTTCCCACCAAGGCGCTGTCCAGCGATCAGGTGGCGGAGCTGTATTCGATGATCGAGCGCATCGGCGCGGACGTGAAGGCGTATACCTATGACGGCGATACGCCCGCGTCGGCCCGGAGCGCCATCCGCCAGGCGGGGCATGTGGTGGTGACCAACCCGGACATGCTCCATCAGGGAATTCTGCCGCATCACGCCAAGTGGGTGAAGCTGTTTGAGAACCTCCGCTACGTGGTCATCGACGAAATCCACGCCTATCGCGGCGTGTTCGGGTCGAATCTGGCCAACGTGCTGCGCAGGCTCAGGCGCATCTGCGCGTTTTACGGATCCAATCCCACGTTCATCTGCTGCAGCGCCACGATACAGAATCCGAAGGAGCTGGCCGAGACCATGACCGGCCGGGAGATGCTCCTGATCGACGAAAACGGCGCGCCGGCGGGGGAGCGGCACGTGGTGTTCTACAATCCGCCGGTGATCAACGCCCAGTTGGGCATCCGCGCCGGCTCCATTCCCGAGACACGGAACATCGCCGCGTCGCTGCTGAAGGCCGGCGTTCAGAGCATCGTGTTTGCCAAGGCGCGGCTGACGGTGGAGGTGCTGGTGCGCTATCTGAAGGACATGGTGCGCGATCCGCTGGGCAACGCCGGCAAGGTGCGCGGCTATCGCGGCGGCTATCTGGCCACTCAGCGCCGGGAAATCGAGCGTGAGCTGCGGGCGGGACAGATCATGACGGTGGTCTCCACCAACGCGCTGGAGCTGGGCATCGACATCGGCCAGCTGGACGCGTGCGTGCTCTGCGGTTATCCCGGAACCATCGCCAGCACATGGCAGCAGGCCGGGCGCGCGGGCCGGCGCGGCGCGGTGTCGCTGCTGATCGTCGTGGCCAGCTCGAACCCGCTGGATCAGTACATCATCAACCATCCCGACTATTTCTTCGGACAGTCGCCCGAGCGGGCGCTCATCAACCCGGACAATCTGTACATTCTGCTCAACCACGTCAAGTGCGCGGCCTACGAGCTGCCCTTCGAGGAGGACGAGAAGTACGCCGGGCTGGAGGACACGCCGGAGCTGCTGGGCTATCTGGAGGAACAGTCCATTCTGCGAAGGGTGGGCGGGCGATACTACTGGATGGCCGAGGAATTTCCGCAGGCCGGCATCAGTCTGCGCTCGGCCTCGGATCAGAATTTTCTGGTGGTGGACATTACCGACCCGAAAAAGCACCGGGTTATCGGCGAGATGGATCGCTTCACCGTGCCGATGCTTCTGCACAAGCACGCCATCTACATGCATGAGGGCACGCAGTATCAGGTGGAGGAGCTGGACTTCGAGGGCAAGAAGGGCTATGTCCGCCGGGTGGACGTGGGCTATTACACCGACGCCGATCTGACCACGAGTCTGAAGGTGCTGGACGAGTTCGAATCCGAGCCCGCCGGGCCGTGGGTGCGCGCCCGGGGCGAGGTGCTGGTTTCGTCCATCGTGACGGTGTTCAAGAAGATTCGCTTCGATACCCACGAAAATCTCGGCTGGGGGCCGGTGACGCTGCCGGAGCTGGAGATGCAGACCACGGCCTGCTGGTGGACGCTGCCCGACGAGTTGGAGGAGCGCTACGAGCGCGAACCGCTGAAGAACGCCATGGTGGGTCTGGCCCATCTGATTCGCCACATTGCGCCGATGCATCTGATGTGCGCGCCGCAGGACGTGAACGTGGTCTATCACGTGAAAGATCCGTTCACCCACAAGCCCACGATCTATCTGTACGATTCGGTGCCCGGCGGCATCGGCCTGTCCGACCGAATCTATGAGATGGACCGCGCGCTGCTGGAGCGGGCGCGGGAGATGCTGCTGGCCTGTCCCTGCACGGACGGATGTCCCGGCTGCGTGGGCGCGGCGGCAGGCAGCGGCGCGAAGGAGACGCTGAAGCAGATTCTGGACGAGCTGCTGGAGGAAAAACCGTGAATGGCGCGCGCAAGGTCGATCGAAAAACGCTTCGGCGCTATCTGACGCTGCTGCACTTTCAGACGATTTCGCAGGAGGGCGGCGGCGCGGATCGCGTCTGCGCGCAGGTTCGCGCGCGGCAGGCGATTCAGTTCGATCCCATCAACGTGGTGGGGCGCAACGCCGATCTGGCGTTGCAGAGCCGCATCGACGGCTATCGCCCGGAGATGCTCGCGCAGGCCGCCTATGGAGAGCATCGCCTGTACGACGGCTACGACAAGAACCTCTGCCTGTTTCTGCCGGAGGACTATCCGTATCTTGCCCGGCTGCGGGCGAGCAACGCCGCGTGGTTCCGGGAAAATCCGGAGCTGAAGGCGGCGGAGCCGGCGGTGCTTGAAGAAATCGACCGGCGCGGAGCGCTGTGCTCCGACGATCTTCAGGTGGATGGTCAGATTCGCTGGCCGTGGGGAAGAGCGAAGCTCGGCCGCGCGGCGCTGGAGGATCTGTGGATGGACGGCACGCTGTGCATCGCCCGGCGCGACGGCGTGCGGAAGTACTACGACCGCTTCGAGCGGTGCTACGATCCGAAGCTGCAAAAAATGCCCGATCCGAATCCGTCGGACGGGGACTGGTTCGCGTGGCAGGCGCTGCGGCGAACGCGCAGCGTGGGGTTTCTCACCGGCGGCGCGAGCGACGCGCTGCTGTGCGTGGACGGCATGAAGGCCGCCGAACGCCGGGCGGCGTTTGAACGCCTTTGCGCCGAAAAAAAGCTGATCCCGGTGGAGACGGAGGGTTTGAAGGGCTTCATTCCCGCAGATAATGAGGATGTGCTGCTTCGCGCCGAGCGCGAGGAGCCGGAAAAGCGGGTGCGCTTTCTCGCGCCGCTGGACAATCTGCTGTGGGATCGCAGGCTCGTCGAGGCGATATTCGGCTTCGAGTATCGCTGGGAGGTCTACGTCCCGGCGGAAAAACGAAAATACGGCTACTATGTGCTCCCGGTGATGTGCGGCGACGAGCTGATTGCCCGCATGGAGCCGGAGCGCTTCGACGGAACGACCTTCCGAATCGCGCGCTGGTGGTGGGAGCCGGGCAAGGGCGAAAGCGATCTGCCCGCTCACGCGCTGGACGACGCGATGGTGCGTTTCGCCGCATATCTGGGAACCGATCAATTTGACAGGAGTGAAATTCAAAATGGCTGAAAGTGTAAAGCATTTTACCGCGGAGGAGCTGTCCGAGGCGAAGCTGAAGGAAATGGGTCTGGTGCTGGTGGACTTCTGGGCGACCTGGTGCAGCCCGTGCCGCATGCTCGCGCCGACCATTGAGGAAATCGCCGGCGAAATGGCGGGCGAGGTCACCGTGGGCAAGCTGAACATCGACGACTATACCGACTTCGCCATCGGCAGGGGCATCGTCAGCATCCCGACGCTGATTCTCTACAAGAACGGCGAAGAGGTGCAGCGCGTGGTGGGCGTGCAGCCCAAGCGGGCGATCATGGACATGATTCGCCGGGCACGGTAAGCTGCTTCAATAAATAATGGTTAAATCGGAGCGGGAAAAGTGATTTTCGCTCCATTTTGTGGTATACTTTGTGTAACTATCGCGGCACAGGGAAGTGGCGCGAGATTTCGGATGGTTGAATCACGCCCGTGCGTTTCTGGCGTGATCGAAAATAGATCATCGAAAAAAAGGAGGAGTTTGCCTTTGGCAAAAAAGAACAAAGAGCCGAAGCTGAAGATCATCCCGCTGGGCGGTCTCGGCGAAATCGGCAAGAATATGACCGTTTATGAGTATCAGAACGACATCATCGTGGTGGACATCGGCTCCATCTTTCCGCGCGAGGACATGCCGGGCGTGGATCTGGTGATCCCCGACACGACCTATCTGGAGAAGAATCAGGATCGCCTGCGCGGATATTTCATCACCCATGGCCACGAGGATCACATCGGCGCGGTGCCCTATGTGCTGCGCAAGATTCCCGCACCGGTCTACGGCACCAAGCTGACGCTGGCGCTGTGCGAGAACAAGCTCAAGGAGCATCGCCTGACGGGCGTCGCGCCGCTGAACGTGGTGGAGGCGGGCGACGTGATTACCGCCGGCGCGTTCAAGGTGGAGTTCATCCACGTCAACCATTCCATCGCCGGCGCGTGCGCGCTGGCCATCCACACGCCGGTGGGCACCGTCGTTCACACCGGCGACTTCAAGATCGACTTCACGCCCCAGGACGGCACGCCGCTGAACTTCGGCCGCTTCGCCGAGCTGGGCAACAGGGGCGTGCTGGCGCTGCTGGCCGACAGCACCAACGTGGAGCGTCCGGGCTATACGATGAGCGAAAAGAAGGTCGCCGAGACGTTCAATTCGCTGTTCGAGCGCGCCACGGGCCGCGTCATCATCGCCATGTTCGCCAGCAACGTCTCGCGCATTCAGTCGGTGGTGGATTCGTCCGTGCGCTTTGGCCGCAAGGTCTGTCTCGTGGGCCGCAGCATGGTTAACGTGGCGAAGGTCGCCATGCAGCTGGGATACCTGAGCATTCCCGAGGGCAAGCTGATCTCGGCGGACGAGCTGGATCGCTATCCCGACAGCGAGATCACCGTGCTGACCACCGGCAGTCAGGGCGAGCCCATGTCGGGCCTGTCCCGCATGGCCTTTGCCGAGCATCGCAAGCTGGAGATTCGCGAAAGCGACATGGTCATCATCTCGGCCACGCCCATTCCCGGCAACGAAAAATCGGTCTCCCGGGTCATCAATCAGCTGTTCCGCATCGGCGCGAACGTGATTTACGAATCGCTGGCCGAGGTGCACGTCTCCGGCCACGCCTGTCAGGAGGAGCTGAAGCTGATGCACTCGCTGGTGCGTCCGAAGTACTTCATCCCCGTCCACGGCGAGTATCGCCACCTGCACCATCATGCCAATCTGGCCAAGGCGCTGGGCATGCCCGAGGACAACGTGCTCATCTGCGAAATCGGCGACGTGATCGAGATGGACCGCGGTACGCTGGACGTGACCGGCGTGGTGCCCAACGGCTCGGTGCTCATCGACGGTCTGGGCATCGGCGACGTGGGCGCGGTGGTGCTGCGCGACCGCAAGCACCTGTCCGAGGACGGTCTGCTGATCGTCGTCATGGGCGTGGATCACGAGCTGGGAAGCGTGGTCTCCGGCCCGGACATCATCAGCCGCGGCTTCGTCTACATGCGCGAGGCGGACGAGCTGGTGGATGGAGCGCGGGAGGCCGCGCGCCGCGCCATCGACGCCTTCGGCCCCATCGACTCCTCCGATTGGAACCACGTCAAGAGCGACGTACGCGAGTCGGTGCAGCGCTACATCTACGATACCATCAAGCGCAACCCCATGATTCTGCCCATCATCGTGGAAATCTGAGGGAACCCGCGGAATATTTCGAACGTCTAAGGAGCATCGGACTTTATGAATCCATACGATCAGGCCCATCAGCTGGCCAAATCCCTGAAGGAGAGCGAGGAGTACCGCGAGTACGTCCGCCTGCGCGACGCCGCCTACGACGACGGAACCAACAAGGCGCTTCTGGACGAATACAAGCGGCTGCAGTTCCGCATGCAGGCCAGGGCCGCCGCGGGCGAGACGATGCCGGAGGAGGATCTTCAGCGCCTGCAGCAGATCGGAACGCTGCTCCAGTTCAACCCGGACGTGAGCGCCTATCTGCTGGCGGAATTCCGCTATCAGCGGATGCTGTCGGAGATCTTCAAGATTCTGGCGGATACGGCGGGCGTGGATCTGGACATGCTCGCCCAGGGATGATCGATCATCAGGAGGTTTGAATGGCTCGGGGCAACGGACGGCTGCGCGGCAGGCGCAGAAAAAAGAGAGAACCCTATACGCTGGAGCGATACAGCACCCGCGCGCTGCATGAGGAGCGCGAGTACGGCCTGTTCTGGTACGCGTGGCTGTGGAAAATCCTTCGGCCGGTGCTGATCTTCTTTTGCAGCGTGCTGATCGTGGTGGGCATGGTCACGGTGGGCTACAACAAGGTCTACGGCATGTTCCTCGCGCCGACGGACACCATGAACGCCAACGTGGTGGACTTCGAGATCGAGAGCGGCACGTCTGTGGCGAAGATTGGCGAGAACCTCAAGGAAGCAGGTCTTTTGCGCAGCGACAAGGTGTTCCGCTATCTGATTCAGTTCGAGGGCCTGACCAACTCCCTGAGCTACGGCACCTACAAGCTCTCGCCGAGCATGACGGTGAATGAGATCATTGCCGAGCTGACCTCGGGCAGCCAGACCAACGAGCGCGTGGTGACCATCATTCCCGGATGGACGTGCGAGGACATCGCCGACTATCTGGTGGGCATCGGCGCCATCGACAATCGCGGCGAGTTCCTCACGCTTTGCAACGACGTGGATCGCTTCGTGGGTTCATCCTACGCGCTGCGCGCGGCGAAGGACGCGGGCGCGCTGACCGGCCGCAAGTACGCGCTGGAGGGCTATTTCGCCCCGGACACCTACCGCATCTTCCTCTCTGCCACGCCCGAGGGCATCATCAACAAGCTGCTGACCCAGGAAAACGACGTGGTTAACGACGTGTTCTACTCGGATCACACCGAGTATTACACCGACGCGGAGGGCTATCGCCACGAGGTGGAGAAGTATCAGACCACGCTGAGCATGGATCAGACCATGATTCTCGCGTCGATGATCGAGAAGGAAGCCTCCAACGCCACGGATTACGCCCGGGTTTCGGCGGTGTTCCACAATCGACTGAATCTCGGCTGGAAGCTGGAGAGCGACCCCACGGCGACCTATCTGAGCGGCGAGAACAAGCTGGTGCTGTCCGAGGCGGAGCTGACGGACAACAACGCCTACAACACCTACGTCATCGACGGCCTGCCGGCGGGCCCCATCTGCAATCCGTCCAGAGCGGCCATCGAAGCGGCGCTGTATCCGGACATGGATTACGTCAGCGAAGGCTATCTGTACTTCTGCGCAACGGAGCCCGGCTCCGGCACGCTGGCCTTCGCCCGCACGCTGGAGGAGCATCAGGCCAACGTGGACAAATATCGCCCGCTTTGGGAGGCCTACGACCGCAGCCAGGGCGCTTCCTGACGGACAGGCAGAAATTCACGGATAATGCAATAGAATGTAGGGCGGTCTTCCGCGAAGGAGGAGTGCCCTATGTTTTTGTCCGAAACCCTGATCTGGCTGATCGAGCACGGCTGGCTGATGCTTTTGCATCTGTCGGCCAAATCGTCCTTTCCCAAGCCGCTGCCGCCCGAGGAGGAGCGCGCGCTCATCGCCGAGATGGCCGCCGGCAGTGAGGAGGCGAAGCGCCGGCTGATCGAGCACAATCTGCGTCTGGTTGCCCACATCGCCAAGAAATACGTCCATTCGGGCGTGGAGCAGGACGATCTGGTGTCCATCGGCTCCATCGGCCTGATGAAGGCGGTGCAGACCTTCCGGCCCGAGGCCGGGCGGCTGACGGCCTACGCCTCGCGCTGCATTGAGAACGAGATTCTGATGACGCTGCGCGCCAACCGCAAGAACCGCGCCGTGGTGCTCATGGGTGAGGCCGCGGGCGTGGACAAGGAGGGCCGGGAGCTGCCGCTGGCCGATCTGCTGGGCACGGATCCCAATCTGGTGGCCGACGAGGTGGAGACGGCCATCGAGGCCGGCCGGGCGATCCGGCTGATGGAGACGACCTTGGACGAGCGGGAGAACGAGGTGGTGCGCCTGCGCTACGGCCTGACGGACGGCGAGCCGCTTCCTCAGCACGAGGTGGCCCGGCGGCTGGGCATTTCCCGCAGCTACGTCTCGCGCATCGAAAAGCGGGCGCTGGAGAAGCTGCGAAGGGCGCTGGAACGCTGATTGGCGGCAGAACCGCTGCTACGATGATGAGCATGGCGGGAAGCGCGGGAAATCAAAAGCTGTGATGTGAATTCAGCTGCGGCGGTATTTGAACGCTCCGGCGCCGACGGAGCTGTCATGGCGCTCAGGCGCGCGCGAGAATCGGCGGAAGCGCTTAGCGCGCAGATGGAGGAAGGACTGAGGGCGTGCCGGCGGAAGAGCCCGCGGCTTTGGGCACCTCCGTCGGCCATACCCGGAGCGACGCAGAGCGTCCTTTGCCAGAACGGGCCGTTGATATGAGATGCGGAAGCAGGGCACGCAGACGGCGCGGATAAAGCGCTGTGAATACGCGGCGGAGCTGGTTCTCAGCTCCGCCGCGTTTGTGTTGGATTCAGTTTTTCAGAATGCGCCGGATCGCCGCGGGATCCACCGTGAGGTTCACCGTCTGGAATTCGCCTTTGCAGAACACGGCCCAGTTGTTGAATGCGCAGGGGAGCGCCTTGGCCTCGGCCAGCGTGTGCACCTCGCGCAGAATCAGCGGCGCGCCCTGCTCGGCGCAGACCTTTTTCGCAGCGTCAATGGCGCTGAGCACGTAGGGACACTGGCGGTCGTAGTAAATGGTCAGCGCCTGCTCGTCGATGCGCATGCGTCTGGCGCTTTCGCAAAAACGAGGCGCGGTTCCGTCGAAGGAGCGGGCCAGCAGCGCGTAGCCGTTGTCCGTCTCGTCCACGGGCGCAAAGCCGAAGCGCGCGGCGAAGGACTGGTCGGTGAGCCATGCCTTCTGCCTCTTTGCGCCCAGCATGCACACGCCGGAGCGGCCCTTCGCCCGCGCGTCGTCGAGACAGTATTCCATCAGCGCCCGTCCATAGCCCTTGCCCCTGGTCTCGCCCAGCGTCCACAGGCAGTAGATGTACAGATAGTTTTCGCCCTCAATGGGCACCCACGCATTTTCCAGCGGCGCGTATTCGATGAACGCCGTGGCCTTCGCGTCCAGCTTGCGAAAGACGTGGCCCTCTTTGAGCCGCTCGGCCAGCCATTCACGCTTGGCCTCCACGCCCGAATGGGGCTTTTTCGAGCGGATGATGCAGCAGAGGTGCTCGGAGGCGAGGTTTTCCTCCGTGAGATTGATGAAATTCGCGTCCATTTCCACATTTCCTCCTAGGCAAGGTCAGAGTAGGTCGAACATGCTCATCTGCTCGGACTGGGAGCTCTGCCAGTGGCGGCACATGCCCGCAAAGTCGAATCCGCGCAGATCGGCCACCGGCGTCGCGCCGTGGGAGATCAGCGGCTGATTGCAGGCCGCGCCGCTGAGGGCGTAGATCCAGTCGCAGTAATGGTTGTGCAGCGCGTCCAGCTCGCCGCGCTTGTTGTCGGTGTTGCAGATGAACGCCGCGTCCGCCAGCGCGAATGCCACCTTGTTGCGGGCGATGGCGTGGCTGACGGTGAACATGGCCTCGGGATGCTCCAGCGAGACCAGCGCCGCCCGCTGCTCGGACAGCAGCTGCGCGATGGGCTCGTATTCCATGTGCTCGTACAGTCCGCCGCCCAGCACGTCCACCAGCGTTCCGCCGTGCTCCAGCACCGCGCCCGCGGCCACGCGCGCCACGCCCAGCTCGCCGCCGGTGATGACGGCATAGTTGGCTTTGACGGCGTTTTTCACCAGCGAAATCACGCCCTCGCGCACCTCGGGCGTGGTCTTGACGCCGCTGATGCCCAGAATGGCGACGGCGGGCGCGCCGATGAGCCGGGCGTTGCCGGCGCGATAGAGAAACGGCGGCGCGGCCTGAGGCAGCCGGCGGCGCAGCCGCTCGGGATAGCTCTCGTCGCAGATGGGCACGATTTCCGTGCGGTGCTCGGCAAATTCCTCCAGCGCGTAGCTGAACTGCACCGCGCGGTTGAGCAGCGTGTAGATGCGGTAGGCCTCCTCCTCGGAGATGCCGATGTACATCATCATGCCGCTGATGTCCGCGCCGATGAGCCCGCCCGGCGTGCGATACTTGGAATCGCGCACGCGCTCGGCCAGACGATAGTATTCCTGTGTGCTCAGCGGCCGGGCGTATTCCTCCCGGTTGGGCGAGAGCGCCATGGTCAGAAGCATCGCCGCAAATCCCTCGTCGGTCAAGACCTCCGCCTCCCTTTGAATCGTTTTTTTGTACGATTGTCGACGAACCTCCTGTGGCGTTCCGCCGACCCGGCCAAGCCTGCGGCTTGCCTAGTCATTATAACACACCTTTCGGCCTTTGTCACGCACGGGATTGGAGCGCAAATTCGACGAATTAACGCAAACAGCGAGGAAGCGGGATTGACAGTTTCCGATTGGAAATATTACAATATAAGATGAATTATTGGGCATAAGGAGAATCGTCAATGTCGAGTCCGCATTAAGCGCTCCGAAGCGAATGAGTCCCACCACGAATTCAGGAGGAGCAAACGATATGGAACATCCCGAACTCAGGGCAGAGGTGGCGCGCCGGCGCACCTTCGCCATCATTTCGCACCCGGACGCAGGTAAGACCACGCTGACCGAAAAGCTGCTGCTCTACGGCGGAGCCATCCGCCAGGCCGGCTCCGTCAAGGCCCGCAAGGCCGCGCGCCACGCGACCTCGGACTGGATGGAGATCGAAAAGCAGCGCGGCATTTCCGTCACGTCGTCGGCCATGCAGTTCGACTACGACGGCTATCGCATCAACATTCTGGATACGCCGGGCCATCAGGACTTTTCCGAGGACACCTACCGTACCCTCGTGGCCGCCGACAGCGCCGTGATGCTCATCGACAACGCCAAGGGCGTGGAGGAGCAGACCATCAAGCTGTTCAAGGTCTGCCGCCTGCGCTCCATTCCCATCTTCACCTTCGTCAACAAGATGGACCGCGCGGGCCGCGATCCCTTCGAGCTGATGGAGGAGATCGAGCAGGTGCTGGGCATCCGCTCCTGCCCCGTGAACTGGCCCATCGGCATTCACGGAGATTTCAAGGGCGTGTACCATCGCGACACCCGCATGATCGAGCTGTACCGCGGCGGCGACCACGGACAGACGCAGGTCGAGGTGCAGACCGTGTCCTTCGACGATCCCGAATGCCCCAACATCATCGGCAAGGGCTATTACGACAAGCTGTGCGAGGACGTGGAGCTGCTGGACGTGGCCGGCGATCCCTTCGATCTGGAGAAGGTGCTGGCCGGACAGCTCACGCCCATGTTCTTCGGCTCCGCCACCAACAACTTCGGCGTGGAGCCGTTCCTGCGCCGCTTCCTGACCTACACCAAATCGCCCACGCCGCGCAGGGCTGACGTCGGCGTGATCGATCCGAACGACGACAAGTTCACCGGCTTTATCTTCAAGATTCAGGCCAACATGAATCCCGCCCATCGCGACCGGCTGGCGTTCATGCGCGTCTGCTCCGGCGTGTTCGAAAAGGGCATGACCGTGTGGCATTCGTCCAGCAATTCCCGCATCAAGCTGGCCCAGCCCCAGACCTTCATGGCGCAGGAGCACGAGTCGGTGGATCTGGCCTATCCCGGCGACATCATCGGCCTGTTCGATCCCGGCATCTTCCGCCTGGGCGACACCATCTGCACCGGCACGCCCGTGCGCTTCGGAGGCATTCCGCTGTTCGCGCCGGAGTACTTCTGCCGCGTTTCGCCCGAGGATTCCATGAAGCGTAAGCAGTTCCTGAAGGGCGTGAACCAGCTCTCTCAGGAGGGCGCGATTCAGACCTTCAAGCGTCCGAACATCGGCCGCGAGGAGATGATTGCCGGCGTGGTTGGCATTCTGCAGATGGACGTGCTGGAATATCGCCTGAAGAGCGAGTACGGCGTGAATATCGTGCGCGAGCCGCTGCCGTTCCGCTATGTCCGCTGGGTGGTGGAAACGCCCAAGCCCGTGGACAGGCTGCGCCTGACCTCCACCAGCGCCGTGGCCATCGACCGAGTGGGCCGCAGTGTGCTGATGTTTGAAAACGAGTGGAGCATCCGACTGGCCTGCGAAAACAACGAGGGCCTCGTCCTCGCCGAGACCGCCGATCGCATGACGGCCGACGAGATGGAGCTTTAAGGCAACGCCGCACAATTCGGCGGCGCGTCTGGCTCTGTCTTTTCCGCCATCTGCGGCATGCAGATTCCTCGATTTACCTCCAGTAAACCTTCGAAATCTGCATTTGCATCTGACGAAAAAACCATTCGCCGGCCAACCGCCTCATTTGTGCGGTGTTACCTTAAGGCAACGCCGCATCATTGAGCGGAGCATCCGATCCCTTCGTTGAAGCGATGTATCCTTAGAAACTGAAATTCTGCCTGAAAAGAGGTTTTTCCATTGAATATTGTTCGCAACGACATCCGCAACATCGCCATCATCGCCCACGTTGACCACGGCAAGACCACGCTGGTGGATGAAATGCTCAAGCAGGGCGGCGTGTTTCGCCAGAACCAGCAGGTGGCCGACCGCGTCATGGACTCCAACGATCTGGAGCGCGAGCGCGGCATCACGATTCTGTCCAAGAACACCGCCGTGCATTATCATGACACCAAGATCAACATCGTCGACACTCCCGGTCACGCCGACTTCTCCGGCGAGGTGGAGCGCGTGCTGAAGATGGTCAGCGGCGTGCTGCTGCTGGTGGATTCCTTCGAGGGCCCGATGCCCCAGACCCGCTTCGTGCTGAAGAAGGCGCTGGAGCTGAATCTGAAGGTCATCATCGTCATCAACAAGATGGATCGCCCGGATCAGCGCTGCGAAGAGGTCGTGGACGAAACCCTTGAGCTGCTGATGGAGCTGGACGCCACCGACGAGCAGCTGGACAGCCCCATCATCTTCGCTTCCGGCCGAGACGGCACGGCCACCACCGACTGGCGCAAGCCCGGCGCCGACCTGCGCCCGCTGTTCGACTGCATCATGGAGCACATTCCTGCACCCGAGGGCGACCCGGAGGGCTCGCTCCAGCTGCTGATCTCCACCATCGACTACAACGACTACGTGGGCCGCATCGGCGTGGGCCGCATCGAGCGCGGCTCCATCGCCGCCGGTCAGATGGCCATCCGCTGCGTCTACGGCTCCAACGGCGTTTCCGCGCCCACGCGTCTGGCCGGACTGTTCGAGTTCGACGGCCTGAAGCGCGTGCCCGCCGAGACCGCGTCCGTGGGCGACATCGTGGCCATCTCGGGCTTCCCGGATCTGCTCATCGGCGACACCATCTGCAACGTGGCCATGGCCGATCCGCTGCCCTTCGTCAAGATCGACGAGCCGACCATTTCCATGACCTTCTGCGTCAACGACAGCCCCTTCGCCGGCACCGAGGGCACCTACGTGACCTCCCGCCATCTGCGCGCGCGTCTGGAGAAGGAGGCACTGACCGACGTGTCCCTGCGCGTGGAGGAGACCAACAGCACCGACGCGTTCCGCGTGTACGGCCGCGGCGAGCTGCATCTGTCCATCCTCATCGAGACCATGCGCCGTCAGGGCTATGAGTTCGCCGTCACCAAGCCGGAGGTGCTGTACAAGGACATCGACGGCGTGCGCTGCGAGCCCATTGAGCGCGTCGTCTGCGACGTACCCACCGAGTATTCCGGCAGCGTCATCGACAAGCTGGGCCGCCGCCGCGGCACGCTGGTCTCCATGCACGGCGAAAACCGCATGCGCCTGGAGTTCACCGTTCCGTCCCGCGGATTGTTCGGCTATCGCAGCGAGTTCCTGACCGACACCCGCGGCGAGGGCGTGATGAGCAGCGTGTTCGACGGCTACGAGCCCGCCAAGGGCGACATTCCCACCCGCAGCTGCGGCGCGCTGGTGGCATGGGAAGAGGGCATGACCACCAGCTACGCGCTGTTCAACCTTCAGGATCGCGGCGAGCTGTTCGTGGACGCGGGCGTGAAGGTCTACACCGGCATGATTATCGGCCGCAATTCCCGCCCGGGTGACATCGACGTCAACGTCTGCAAGAAGAAGCACATGACCAACAGCCGCAACTCGGCCGCCGCCGAGGAGGCGCTGAAGATCACCGGCGTGCGCATTCCCACTTTGGAAGAAGCCATGGAGTTCATCGACGACGACGAGCTCGTGGAGATCACGCCCAAGTCCATTCGCATGCGCAAGAAGATCCTCGGCACCGAGGCGCGCAAAAAGCTGGCCAGCAAGCAGAAGTAAGCGAAAAGGGAG
>USDD01000023.1 GCA_900553265.1 uncultured Eubacteriales bacterium | reverse complement strand
GCTTGGCGCTTCCCTTGGTGGAGAAGGACAGCATGGCGATCCGGGGATCGATGCCGGCAAGAGCTTTGCCCGTTGCCGCCGAAGCCGCCGCGACCGCCGCACCCGCGGCGGCTGCCGCCGTGGAGCTGGGCGTGCCCGTGGACGACAGCTACACCGAACCCATGAGCAACATCCGCAAGGTCATCGCCAAGGCCATGGTCTCCTCGCTGTCCACGATGGCGCAGCTGACCCACAACCTGTCCTACGACGCGACCGAGGTCAAGAAGGCCCGCGCCATGTTCAAGGCCAAGGGCGAGGCCTACGGCATGGAGAAGATCTCCATCAACGACATCATCATGTACGCCGTGGCGCGCACGCTGGCGATGCCGCAGCACAAGGCGCTCAACGCCAACCTCATTGACGACGGCAAGACCATGAAGTACTTCCAGGGCGTGCATCTGGGCATGGCCGTGGATACCGACCGCGGTCTGATGGTTCCCACCATCTTCAACGCCGACAAGATGACCCTCAAGCAGCTGTCCGACACTGCCAAGAAGCTGGCCAAGGAGTGCAAGGAGGGCAAGATCAGCCCCGACTACCTGAAGGGCGCTTCCTTCACCGTGTCCAACATCGGCTCTCTGGGCATCGAATCCTTCACCCCCGTCGTCAATCCTCCGCAGACCGGCATTCTGGGCGTCTGCGCCATGAAGGACGCGTTCAGGATGGAGAACGGCGAGATCAAGGTCTATCCCAGCATGAACCTGTCGCTTTCCTACGACCATCGCGCGCTGGACGGCACGCCGGCTTCGAAGTTCCTCGTCGACCTGAAGGCCAATCTGGAGAACTTCACGCTGCTGCTGGCCCGCGGCTGATTGAGTAACTCTTCCGAAGCGGGGCTCGCGCTTCGCTTCGGATTCATTCCAATTTATACCGAACAAAGATAGGGAGAGTGGAACACATGTCCAAGCAGTTGTTCGTCGATCCGAATGTTGTCCGCGCGCCGGGCGTCATTCACTTTGAGGACATTCCCGTCAACCAGTACAAAAAGACCGTCAAGGACGAGCTCGGCAACTTCACGAAGGAGCAGCTGGTCACCATCTATCGCGATATGCTGACCCTGCGCGAGTTCGAAACCATGATCAATCTCATCAAGACCACCGGCGAATACGAGGGCGTGGCCTACAACCATCCCGGCCCGGCGCATCTGTCCATGGGGCAGGAAGCGGCCGCCGTCGGCGAAGCGTTCCATCTGGACGTGAACGACTTCATCTTCGGCTCCCATCGCGCCCATTCCGATATTCTGGCGAAGGGCCTCTCCGCCATCGAGAAGCTGTCGGACGACGAGCTGATGGACATCATGAAGAACTTCCTGGACGGCAAGACGCTGAAGGTCGTCGAGAAGCAGGCCCACGATTCCGTGAAGGATCTGGCCATCGACTTCCTGCTCTACGGCGCCATGGCCGAGATCTTCGCTCGCGAGACCGGCTTCAACCGCGGTCTGGGCGGATCCATGCACACCTTCTTCACTCCCTTCGGCATCTATCCAAACAACGCCATCGTCGGCGGCTCCGGCACCATCGCCATGGGCGCGGCGCTGTATAAGCGCGTCAACCGCAAGCCCGGCATCGTCATCGCCAACATCGGCGACGGCTCTCTGGGCCGCGGCCCCGTCCTTGAAGCGCTCAATATGTCCGGCATGGGCCAGCTGACCAAACTCTGGCGCGACGACATGAAGGGCGGCCTGCCGGTCATGTTCAACATCTTCAACAACCAGTATGCCATGGGCGGCCAGACCGTGGGCGAGACCATGGGCTACGACGCTCCGGCGCGTCTGGGCGCGGGCTTCAACCCCAACCAGATGCTGGCCGAGCGCGTGGACGGCTTCAATCCCCTGGCGGTCATCGAAGCCTACGGCCGCAAGAAGAAGCTGCTGCTGGAGGGCAAGGGCCCGGCGCTGCTGGACGTGGTGACCTACCGTTTCGCGGGTCACAGCCCGTCGGACAGCTCCTCCTACCGCACCAAGGAAGAGATCGCCGCGTGGGAAGCGCAGGATCCCATCATCGAATATCGCCGTCAGCTGATCGAAGCGGGCGTGGCCACCGAGGAAGAGTGCGACGCGATCGTCGCCAAGGTCAAGGCCACCAACCTGCGCAACTTCAAGCTGTCCATTGACGATTCCGTGTCTCCGCGTATGGACCTTGTGGCCAATCCCGACGCCATCGCCGACCTGATGTTCACCAACGGCCACGTCGAGAAGTTCGGCGACGCTCAGCCCGACGTGAACATGCCCATGGAGGAGAATCCGCGCGTTCAGGCCATCGCCAAGAAGGAACGCTGGGGCATCGACAAGGACGGCAAGCTCGTCTCCAAGAACAAGGTCTATCAGCTGCGCGACGGCCTGTTCGAGGCGATCATCGACCGCTTCTACAAAGATCCCACCCTCGTCACCTATGGTGAGGACGTGCGCGACTGGGGCGGCGCGTTCGCCGTGTATCGCGGACTGACCGAGGCGCTGCCGTATCATCGCCTGTTCAACTCCCCCATTTCCGAGTCCGCCATCGTCGGCTCCGCCGTCGGTTACGCCATGGCTGGCGGCCGCGCGCTGGTCGAGCTGATGTACTGCGACTTCCTCGGATGCGCGGGCGACGAAGTGTTCAACCAGATGGCCAAGTGGCAGGCCATGTCCGCGGACATCATCAAGATGCCCGTCACCCTGCGCGTCTCCATCGGCTCCAAGTACGGCGCGCAGCATTCTCAGGACTGGACCAGCCTGACCGCCCACATCCCGGGCCTGAAGATCGCCTTCCCGGCGACTCCCTACGACGCGAAGGGCCTGATGGCTTCCGCGCTGGTGGGCACCGACCCGGTCATGTTCTTCGAGTCTCAGCGCATCTACGACGTGGGCGAGCAGTTCCACGAGGGCGGCGTGCCTGCGGAATACTACGAGATTCCCTTCGGCAAGGCCGACGTGAAGCGCACCGGTAAGGACGTCACCATTCTGACTTTCGGCGCGGTACTGTATCGCGCGCTGAAGGCGGCCGACGAGCTGAAGGAGAAGTACGGCATGGAGGCCGAGATCATCGACGCCCGCACGCTGGTTCCCTTCGACTACGAGACCGTCATCGAGTCCGTCAAGAAGACCGGCCGTCTGGTCATCGTGACCGACGCGTGCGAGCGCGGCTCCTTCGCCAGCGAGGTCGCCCGTCAGATCACCGAAATGGCCTTCGACGAGCTGGATGCGCCGCCGGTGGTCGTGGCTTCCCGCAACTGGATCACGCCCGCGCACGAGCTGGAAGAGTCCTTCTTCCCGCAGCCGAGCTGGATCCTCGACGCCATCGACGCGAAGATCGTGCCGCTGCCGGGCCATGTCCGCGTGACCGATCAGAGCATCGAGAAGAAGCTCTCCAACGAGCGCCGCGGCGTGTAATCGTCCGACCTTTTCCCCGCCTTCGGAAACGGAGGCGGGCTTTTCTTTGGGACTACGGCAGTCATTTTCCGCTTTTCATGCGACAATTTCTGCTCGTTTGAAAAATGGGATTGACGGCTGTTTTATTCTCTGGTATGATTAATGTAAACGTTTATGTGCATTCACTCAAGGAGGGAAAATTTCCATGGACAACATTCCTCAGGTCAAGCTGGGCATCGTGGCCGTCAGCCGCGACTGCTTCCCCATCACGCTGTCTGAAAAGCGCCGCAGGGCCGTTGTCGCCGCGCTGGCTGCAAAGGGCGTTGAGGTTTACGAGTGCCCGGTCATCATCGAAGGCGGCATCGACGCCAACGTCAACGATGCCTATGAGGCCATCACGAACGCCGGTGTGAACGCGCTGGTGGTCTATCTGGGCAATTTCGGCCCCGAGATGCCGGAGACACTCATTGCAAAGAAGTTCGGCGGCCCTGTGATGTACGTCGCAGCGGCGGAGGAGAGCGTGGACGTGCTGTCCAGCGACCGCGGCGACGCGTTCTGCGGCATGCTCAATGCCAGCTACAATCTGAAGCTCTACGACATTCCCGCCTACATTCCCGAATATCCCGTGGGCACGGCTGCGGAGTGCGCGGACATGATCGCCGAGTTCGTGCCCATCGCCCGGGCGATTCTGGGCCTGCGCAGCCTGAAGATCATCACCTTCGGCCCGCGTCCGGCGGACTTCTTCGCCTGCAACGCACCCATCGCGCCGCTGTACAAGCTGGGCGTGAACATTCAGGAAAACTCCGAGCTGGATCTGCTCAAGGCATATAATGAACACAGGAATGATCCGCGCATTCCCGCCAAGATCGCCGAGATGGAGGCCGAGCTGGGCGAGGGCAACAAGATGCCCGGCATTCTGCCGCGGCTGGCCCAGTACGAGCTGACGCTGCTGGACTGGATCGAGGCCAACAAGGGCACGGCCCAGTACGTTGTCATGGCCAACAAGTGCTGGCCGGCGTTCCAGACCGAGTTCGGCTTCGTGCCCTGCTATGTCAACTCCCGCCTGACCGCCCAGGGCATCTGCACGGCCTGCGAGGTGGACATCTACGGAGCGCTGTCCGAGTACATCGGCACCTGCCTGACCGGCGAGTGCGTCACGCTGCTGGACATCAACAACACCGTTCCCGCGGATCTGTACGCCGCAGACATCGCCGGCAAATTCCCCTATCGTCTCAACGAGACCTTCATGGGCTTCCACTGCGGCAACACGCCCATGTGCCGCCTGACCAAGGGCACGATGAAGTATCAGCTGATCATGAACCGCGGTCTGGAGAACGGCGGCGAGCCGGACATCACCCGCGGCACGCTGGAGGGCGACATCGCGCCCGGCGAGATCACCTTCTACCGCCTGCAGGGCAACAAGGACAGCCAGCTTCAGGCCTATGTGGCCGAGGGCGAGGTGCTGCCCGTGGCGTGCCATTCCTTCGGCGGCATCGGCGTGTTCGCCATTCCCGAAATGAACCGCTTCTATCGCCATGTGCTCATTGAGGGCGGCTATCCTCACCACGGCGCGGTGGCCTTCAAGCACACGGGCAAGGCGTTCTTCGCGCTGATGAAGCTGCTGGGCGTGGAGAAGGTTCAGTTCAACCAGCCCGCCGGAATGCTCTACAAGAGCGAAAATCCGTTCGCATAAGCGGTTTTCGCCCCATAAAACCGTGGCCGCATGGAGCAATTGTCCATGCGGCCGCTTGGAGTTGTCGGAAAGGAAGTGTGTATTCATGATGCGAAGATTTACCGCGCTGCTTCTGGCGCTGTGCCTGACGTGCTCCTTCGGCGCGCTTGCTGAGAGCGGCGCGATTGCGATTCAGGTAACCGACGTGGAATGCGACAGCGGAATCGTGGGCCGCTGCGCCGTTCCGACGGATTACAGCGTGCAAAGCATAGTCGCCTATTGCGGCGCGGGCCAGAGTCTCGGCTATCCCATGCAGTTGAGCATCGACGCGTTTTCCGCCGACGGGCGCACGCAGCTCTCCTATGCCTCCGCTGCCAGCTTCATCCAGATTCTTGAAAGCACGATGAACGGCATGACGGTGGCGACCCAGCAGGACGGGCAGATGGACGAAACCACGCTCACGCTGATGATGACGCTGAAGTCCCCCGGCGACTACGCTGACATGATGATCTCCGCGCTGTTCCCTGACGCGCAGATTACGGCGACGGGCGACGCGGAGCTTCCGCCCGAGTCGCAGGCGCTGCTGACCACGCACATGTGATTACATTCTGTCGCAGAACGGCTACACGCTTCCGGACGGCAGTTCCGTCAAGATTCCGATGGAGTACGATTACGTCTATGGCGACGCGAACGGCAATCTCTATGCATCCACCAGCCCGTCGGACATTCCCGCAGGAATGGACGCGCTGAAGCGCAGCGACTGATTTGCCCTGATGAAAAAGGCACGGAACGGCGCAATGCCGCTCGTGCCTTTTTCATTATCCCACATCCGCCTCGTTGGCCATGGGCGCGAGATCCATAAACCATGTGTATTCGCCCTTCCAGCCCAGCTTCACCGTTCCCAGCGAGCCGTTTCTCTGTTTGGCGATGATGATTTCGGCGATGTTCTTGTCCTCGGTCTCGGGGTCGTAATAATCCTCGCGATGGATGAACATGACCACGTCCGCGTCCTGCTCAATGGCGCCGGAATCTCGAATGTCCGAGAGCACCGGACGATGGTTGGCGCGGCCCGTGGGCGCGCGGGAGAGCTGCTGAAGCGCGATGATGGGCACGCCCAGCTCGATGGCCATGGCCTTGAGCGAACGGGAAATGGATGAAACCTCCTCCTGACGGCTGCCGAACTTGCCCACGCCGGTCATCAGCGACAGGTAGTCGATCATAATCACGTCCAGCCCGTGCTCCAGCTGAAGGCGGCGCGCCTTGGAGCGCACGCCCGACGGCGAAATGCCCGGCGTCGCGTCCACGTAGATGGACGACGGGCCGATGCTGATCATCGCGTCGCAGAGCTTCTGCCATTCGTCGTCGGAAAGCTGTCCGCGGCGCACGCGCTGCATGTCCACGCGCGCCTCGGTGCAGAGCATGCGCATGGCCAGCTGCTCCGCCGGCATCTCCAGCGAAAAGACCGCGGCCTTCTTCCCCGCGCGAATGGCGGCGTTTTCAATGAAGTTCATGCCGATACTGGTCTTGCCCATGGACGGACGGCCCGCTACCAGCACCAGCTCGCCCGCGTGCAGACCCGTCAGCATGTCGTCCAGTTCGGTGTAGCCTGTGGGCACGCCCTCGATTTTGCCGTTGTTCTTCACCAGCAGCTCGATTTTCTCGAAGGTAGAAAGCAGCACCGGCTGAATGGGCTGAAGCTCCTCGCCGCCCTTGCGCATGGTGATGTCGTAGATCGCCTTTTCGGCGGTCTCCAGAATCTCCTGCGTCTCCTCCTGCGCGGCGTAGCTCTGCTGCAAAATCTGCTCCGAAGCGGCGATCAGCTTGCGCAGCGTCGATTTTTCGTCGACGATTTTGATGTAGGCCTGCACGTTCGCCGCCGACGGCACCGAGCGGCTGAGCTCGACCAGATAGGCCGCGCCGCCCACCGCGTCCAGCTTGCCGCGCCGGGAGAGCTCCTCGTCCAGCGTCACCAGATCGATAGTGCGCGAAGCGCTGGCCATGTCGAACATGGCTGAATAGACCTCGCGATTCGCGGGGTCGTAAAAATCATCCGGCTTCAGCGTTTCGATGGCGAGCAGCGCCGCCTCCCGCGAGCGAAGCATGGAACCGAGCACGCTGCGCTCGGATTCCGGATGGTTCGGCGGGACGCGCACGCCGTCGTCCGGCAGACTGTATTGCTCCATTTTGGCCTCTGTATTTCTGAAAATCCGATTACTTCTCGGCGATCTTGACGTTGACGATCATTCGCGTGGAGATGCCCGCCATCAGCTTCAGCGTCACAAACGCCTGTCCGGCGGACTTGATGGGCTCCTCCAGCTCCAGCTTGCGCTTGTCCACCTCCACGCCGTGCTGCTCCTTCAGCGCCGCGGCGATCTGGTCGTTGGTGACGGTGCCGTAGAGCTTGCCGTTTTCGCCGCCGCGCACGGACAGCTGTACGACCTTGCCCTTGAGCATGCGCGCCTTGGTCTCGGCCTCCGCGCGGCGCACGTCCTCGCGGTGCTTGTCGGCGCTCTTGGACTTCTCGATGGCGTTGAGCGCCTCGGCGGTCGCCTCGCGCGCCATCTTGCGGGGAATCAGATAATTGCGAGCGAAGCCGTCGGAAGCCTCGACGATCTGATCCTTCTTGCCGGTGCCTTTAACATCCTGAAGCAGAATAACCTTCATAATTCTTCCTCCCGTATCATCGGCCGGAGCCGTTCATGTCGTTTTTGTGCTTATCCATCCACGGGCGAAGCGCGCCGTATCGGCCGAAAACCGCCGAGACCGCGCCGATCACGCCCAGCAGCGTCGTTACGCTCCATCCCAGCACCATCGGCACAGCGATGCCGCCCAGCACCATCAGCAGCACCACAGAGGTCACCCGCCGGGACACGGACGCGCCGCCGCTCTTGAGCCGGCGGTCGTTCGCTCCCAGCGCCTGCAGCGTAAACGCCGTCATGGAGAGCTTCTCCACCGCCGCCCATGCCGCGCCCGCGCCCGGAACGGACGTGTATTTCAGCGCGAAGGCCGCCGCCAGCGTCATCAGAATACCCCAGGTCAGATTGGCCGGAAGCCGCCACTCGTGCAGGCCGGCGAAACTCTCCTTCGTCGCCATTCCGCGGCGCGCGGCCAGCCAGTTGCCCCACAGCGTCGAAAGCGCTGCCGTCCAGATCGCGCCGGAGAGCAGATCGGCGGCCAGATAGGTCTCGTAGTAGATCTTCACGAGCCGGAGCATCGAATAGAACGGCGCAGTGAATTCCTCGTAGGTCGTCATGGTTCCCGCCGCCCGAAGAACGTCCCGGTAGCTCTCCCAGAGCTGCG
The DNA here is from genome assembly GCA_900553265.1 of uncultured Eubacteriales bacterium. GTDB lineage: Bacteria > Bacillota > Clostridia > Christensenellales > Aristaeellaceae > Faecivicinus. The sequence goes on along the minus strand of USDD01000023.1, from coordinate 21,605 downwards.
GAAGAATCGATTCATAGAGCTTCTGGAACTCCTCCATCAGCCGCCCGACCATGTCGCTGCCATAGAACGCCGCCGCCACGACCACGGCCAGTACCGTGCCGCCCAGACAGGCGGCCAGCGCGCTGCGCAGCTGCGCGAAAAACGGCTGCCGCTTTCGAATGCTGAGGATGATGACTGCGGACGGCGCGCCGCACATGAGCATCGCGGCCGCCGCCAGCGCCGGGCCCATTCCAAACAGCGCCATGGCCAGTCCGACGATCCAGAGCAGCGCCGCAAAGCCCCAGCCATAGCTGACGGCCAGCGCCACGGAGACCATCGTCGCCACGCCCGGAACCGCCATGGGCAGCAGCGCCTGATACATCGCAAGCACCGGGAAAAGCGCGCCGGTCAGCAGCGCAAGCACCGTGCCGAGGATGATTTTTCCCACAGAGAGGCGGGGTTTCATAGGCTCGCTCAAGCGCAAGTCCTCCATTTCTATGGATATACAGATTGATTATAGCACGCGTCGCACGCAAATTCAAGGTCTCTATTGGTAAAGTACGCCGCGCGCCGGAGCTTTTCCCTCCGGCGCGCGGCGCAAACAGCGTTTTTTCTTCAGATTTCGTCCAGGAAGCCGATCAGCGCGATGCCCACCGCGGCAATGCCGATGGCCAGATAGTGCTTCCATGAGAGCTTTTCCTTCAGGAAAATGCGGCTCCAGAGCACGGAGACGAGGCAGTAGCACGAGATGATGGGCGCGGCGGCCACGGAGGAGCTGATGGCGAAGATGTACGCGGCCTGTCCGGCGGTTTCGCAGACGGCGGCCAGCAGCTTCGGAACCTCCCGGGGAATGCGCAGCTTGTCGCGGCGAATACCCAGCGTGTAGATCGCCGCCAGGATGCCCAGCACGAGGAAGGTCAGCTCATAGGCCGTGTTGGCCACGGTCTCGTCCAGCTTTTCCAGAATAATGCTGTCGGCGACGGTGCCCGCCGCATCGATCAGGCAGTACAGAATGGGCAGCAGCAGCGCCAGAATGCTCCGGGCGTACTGCACGTTCTCCGCCTTTCGGCGCTCGGCCTTGATCTCCTCGTCCTCGTTGGTTTCAACGATGCCGAGGATCAGCACGCCCGCGGCCATCAGCAGCACGGCGATCAGACCCAGCGGCAGCGTCACCTCCCTGCCGAACAGGTTCACCGGCAGCTCCGGCAGCTTTTCGCCCAGGAAAATCAGGCAGAACAGCGCCGCCGCCGCGCCGGAGGTGTTGCAGATGGGCGACGAGATGGACAGCTCGATGTAGCGCAGGCCGACATATCCCAGCACCATGGCCAGAATATAGAGGAAGGACGCGGGCAGATAGGTGATCATATCGCCTACCGTGACCCGCACGCCGCCGACCACGACGGTGTACAGCGCGTGCAGGCCCATCACCAGACCGACGGCCATGACCATCTTCCAGTGGCTCAGGCGATCATCGGGCTTGGAGCCCATTTTGCTGAAAAGATCGGAGCCGCTCCAGCAGAGCATGGCGACCAGCGCCAGGGCAAACCAGGACATTAGAATCTCCTCCTTAGTGTATATGGAATTCTCAGAGCGTCACGAGGCCCGCGTCGCAGAGCTTCTGCAGGCTCATCAGGATGCCCAGCTTGGCGTGATACCAGGTCAGTCCGCCCTGGAAGTACACGGCGTATGGCTCGCGGATGGGGCCGTCGGCGCTGAGCTCGATGGACGAGCCCTGCACGAACGCGCCCGCGGCCATAATTACATCCGCGTCGTAGCCCGGCATCTCCGACGGCTCAGGGCGGACGTAGCTGTCCACCGGCGCGGCGGCCTGAATGCCCGCGCAGAAGGCGATCATGCGCTCCGCGGAGCCCAGCTCCACCGCCTGAATGATGTCGTGGCGCGATTCCGTGGAATTGGGCACCACGCGGAAGCCCAGCTTTTCGTAGATGTTGGCGGCGAAGATCGCGCCCTTCAGCGCGCCGGCCACCACCGTAGGCGCGAGGAAGAAGCCCTGATAGAACGACGGCAGGATGCCCAGATTCGCGCCGACCTCCTGTCCGAGGCCCGGCGCGCTCAGGCGATAGGCGCAGCGCTCAACGCAGGTCTTCGTGCCCACGATATAGCCGCCGATGGGCGCCAGTCCGCCGCCCGGATTCTTAATCAGCGAGCCCACGGTCATGTCCGCGCCCACGTCGGAGGGTTCGATCTCTTCGACAAATTCGCCGTAGCAGTTGTCCACCATGCAGACGAGGCCGGGCTTGACCGACTTGACAAAGGCGATCAGCTCGCCGATCTGCCTGACCGAAAAGGTCGGGCGGGTCTGATAGCCCTTGGAGCGCTGGATGGTCACGAGCTTCGTTTTTTCGTTGATGGCCGCGCGGATGCCCTCCCAGTCAAAGCCGCCGTCCGCCGTGAGATCCACCTGACGATAGCTCACGCCATACTCCTTCAGCGAGCAGACGGAATCGCGGATGCCGATGACCTCCTCCAGCGTATCGTAGGGCTTGCCCACGGGCGAGAGCAGCTCGTCGCCCGGGCGCAGGTTGGCCGACAGCGCCACGGTCAGCGCATGGGTGCCGCAGGTGATCTGCGGACGAACCAGCGCCGCCTCGGTGTGGAAGGCGTCCGCGTAGACGCGCTCCAGCACGTCGCGGCCAATGTCGTCGTAGCCATAGCCCGTGGTGGCCGCGAAGCACTGGGCGCTGACGCGGTTCTTCTGCATCGCGCCGACGACCTTCGCCTGATTGTACTCCGCCGTGCGGTCAATGGCCTCGAAGCGCTCCTTCAGGCCCGTCAGAATATCCTCGCCAAAGGAATAGACCTTCGGACAGACGCCGAGGCTTCGATACATCTCTTCAATCGCCATGGAAATTACTCCTTTTTTTCGTCCAGTTTTTCAAAAATGCGGTCTGCAACGTCCTGAATCACGTCCGGGCGCGTGACGACGAGCCCGTGGCGGTCGTCGCCCAGAACCAGCAGCGTGTCGCCCGGCCGAATGCCGAACTGCTCGCGCGCGTCCTTGGGGATGACGATCTGTCCCTTTTCCCCCACCCTGACGGTTCCGAACACGTGCCGCCCGCTGACCTTTCCCAACAGGTGCTTTCCTCCGGCCAAACGCATAACCTCCCCGTTTGTCCAGTTATACTTTTCCCACTTGTAGGAATATAGCAAACCTCGCGCCGTCTGTCAAGTCGATGCGCGAGGTTCAACGAAGGATTTACAATTGCGCGGCGAGTTCAGCCCTTAGTGCCGACGTACTTCGCCGAGCCGAGGCCAAGGATGGGCAGGAAAATCACCGGCAGAAACGCCGTGGCAATGCAGAATCCGGTCTTTTTGCCGAAGGCCCGGGCGAGATAGCCGCAATATATCCCCTGCAGCGCAAAATTGCAGCAATTGATAAATCCGTAAACGCCCGTATCTCTCCTGCCCGCCCAGTTCAGAATCTGCAGCAGCAGCAACACCGGCATGTAGATCCAGAAAATCTTCGGAATTCCCGCAATGCGGCACTGAATGTACACGCTGTAGAACGGGATCAGGCTCTTCCAGCCCTTTTCACCCGCCTTGACGAATATCTTCCAGGTTGCGATCAGCACCAGAACAAGCAGCGCGATACACGACAGCATCAGCAGAAGCAGCAGCACCGCAGCCACCTGATCAAGCCCTTCCAGCAGCGTCGCGGCAAAATCCATGAATACAACCATACATCTTCCTCCGATCGTTCAGGTCAGCTCTTCGTTCCGATGTATTCCGCCGGGCCGAAGGCGAGGATGGGATAGAACACGACGGGCAGGAACGCAAGGCCGAGGCCGAAGCCGATTCCCCTGCCAAAGGAGCGCGCGAGATTGATGCACATCCAGACCTCCACCGCCGACGCGCCGAGGCTGAAAAGGGACGAAAGCAGCGTCGCTTCGCCGTTCGGACCGTCCGTCAGGCGGACTGCAGCGCTCAGCAGCAGGCTGATCCAGAAATACAGGCTCACGCCGGCGATGCGATAGCTGACGTAGCTTCCGTAGACCGGGATGAAAATCTTCCAGCCCGGCTCACCGGCCTTGGTGAACACGCACCAGTTGGACACGATGCTGACCACCAGCAGCCCCACCGTGAACAGCAGCAGCAGCACGCTGGTTCCCATCGCCATGGTGAACATAAACGGAGTGAACGCGCCCATTTTTCATTCCTCCTCTAAATTCCAAGCTCGCTTCCGTGAATCTTGAGCCACTTCTTCCATGCCTCATAATCGGGCATCTGGCTCTCCACCAGCCGCCAGAAGCGCGGCGAATGGTTGAATTCGTGCAGATGGCACAGCTCGTGTACCACCACGTAGTCCAGCGCCTGCGGCGGCGCGAGGATGAGCTTCCAGTTGAAGTTTAGATTGTGCTTCGACGAGCAGCTGCCCCAGCGGCTGCGCTGATCGCGCACGGTCACGCGGCCGAAGGCGCCACCGATGCGCGGATGGTACCATTCGATGCGCTGGCGGATGCGCGCAAGCGCCCGGGCGGCCAGCGCGCTCTTCAGCGCCGCGCGCACGGCCTCCTCGTCGCCGGGATTCTCCATGCGCAGCCGGATTTCCCGCGCGTCCTCGTCCAGATCGGCCCTCGGGCGCGCGCAATGCTCCTGCGAAAGGCGCAGCGTCCACCACTGCCCCTCGACCATGATTTCGCTTCCGTCGGCCACGGGATGCCGCTTCTGCCGCTCCTCCCGCCGCTGATCCAGCGAGCGGTGCATCTCCGCGATGCGGTCGGCGCTGGCGCGCACCAGCTCGTCCACATCGCGCAGCCGGGCGGTCTTGGGCGCATAGACCCGCGTCTCACCCTCGGGCAGCGCCTGAATGAGGATGTTGCGCCGCACCGCCTGAATCAGCACGTATTCAATTCGCCGCGAGCCGGCGCCGACCGTTCGCTTCACGCCGGATCACCCCCACTGAGCGGAGGTTCTGCGGTCAAGGAACGCCGCCGGATAGGCTTCCGGGCTCTCCATAATCCGATGCAGGCCGCGGATGGCGCAGGCTGCGGGCGCGTCGGCCACCCGGCAGGGAATGCCCAGCGCGTCGCCGATGCGCTTGTCCAGTCCCGTCAGCTCCGCGCCGCCGCCAACGAGCACCGCGCCCGCGTCGTTGAGATCGGCGGACAGCTCCTCGGGCGCCTGCTCCGCCACCGACGCGCACAGCGCCGCCAGCTCGCGCACCACGTCTTCGCAGGCCTGCAGCACGGGCTTCGTCTCCACATCGAAGGTCTCCGGCAGGCGATTGGCGATGCTGAAGCCGGTCATGTGCATCAGCACGTCGTTGGGCGCGGCGTTCGGCTGAGCGGTGCCCAGCGTGTGCTTGATCTCCTGCGAAGCCGTTCGGCCCACGCGATAGCCGTAATCCGTGCGCAGAATGCGGCGAATGCGCTCGTCGATGCGGTTCATGCCGTAGGGCAGATAGCCGTAGGCCGCCACGCGCCCGAAGGTGAACAGCGTCGCCGACAGCTTGCCCGCGCCCACGTCCACCACCAGCTTGGCCTCCGGCGCGTTCAGATCCAGTCCCGCCCCCAGCGCCGCCGCCGCGTCGCCGCGCACCAGCGCCGTCTCCGCCGCGCCCGCGTCGCCCGCGGCGGTCAGCAGCGCCTCCCGCTGCACCGGCCGCGCGAAGGGCGCGCAGGTAATCAACGCATTGAAGCGGCGCTTGCGGTTCACCGTGTCCAGCTGGCGATAGAGCCAGTGAAACATGCGATCCGCCGTCAGATTGCTCTCCAGCACGCCGTCGCGCAGCGGGCTGACCACCGTCATATTCTCGCAGGCGCGCCCATAGAGCCGCGCCGCCGCGTCGCCGCAGCAGACGGGATTGTCCCGCCCCTGCCGAAAGGCCAGCGCCGCCGCCGCGCTGAGCACAGGGCCCTGCTTCAGCTCCGCCATGCGCACGTTTTCCGTTCCCAAATCGATGCCAACATCCCAGTGCATTTCGTTTCCTCCGAGATTCTTCCATAAATATAGAAGCAGTAATCCACGCCCATTATAGCACGCCCGGCGCGCCGCTTCAAGACTTCCGCGCGCCCGCGTTTTCTCTGAGCGGGGAAAAAAACGAAATCGAAATCAAATCTTTCCATCTGTTAACATGAAAAATTGAACCTTTTGGAAGCGTGATGCATCTAATAGACGAATCCATTAGAGGACGGAATGTCCCAAAGGAGTGAGAACCATGAAGAAACTGTTGAGTATGCTTGTTGCGCTGGTGCTGTGTCTGTCTGCACTGGCCTATGCCGAGATCGTCCCCGCGACGACCGCCGAGGCAACCACGGCGCAGAAGCTGGAGCAGATGCTCCCCGTTCTGGACAGCCTCTCGCGGACGCTGAGTCTGGACGCGACCGCTGAGAACGCCGTCGTGTACGATTCGACCAACCCCTCCTTCGTCTGGAACCAGCTGCATAATATGAGCCGTTACTGGGGCACCTCGGACGAAACCGCCGTCATCGGCGAGGACTGCGTCATCCTGACCGGCAAGCTGGTGCGCGATTACGCCGCCGCTTCCTTCGCCGGCATGCAGACGCTGCCCGAGATTCCCGTGAATCCCGAGAACGGCTATGTGGAGATTCTCTACGACACGACCGCGGACACCTACACCTTCCCGGCCTTCGTCGCGGACACGAACTACACCGTGATTGAGCGCTATGCCGAGAACGCGGACGGCGTGACCGTCGGCTTCGGTCTGTACGACGAGAACAACGTGCGGCTGGGCGGCTTCTGCGCCAAGCTCACGCCCAATCTGGCGGCAGAGCTGACGGCGGATTCCACCGAGCAGCCCTCTTCCTTCCCCTATTGCGTGACCGAGGCTCATGCCGAGCTGGACGCGGACTTTGAAAACGTCCCCTTCACCCAGTGCGACATTCGCCGCCTGACCCCCGTGGAGCCCACCGAGGAGCCCACTGTCGCGCCCACCGCGACGCCTGCGGCCACCGCGAAGCCCGCGGCCAAGACCTACTCCAAGCTGTCCAAGGGCAGCCGCGGCGACGAGGTCAAGGCGCTTCAGAAGCGCCTGAACGATCTGGGCTATGACTGCGGCAAGGCCGACGGCGTGTTCGGCTCCTCCACGCAGGAAGCCGTGCGCTACTTCCAGGACGCCATCGGCGTAAGCCAGGACGGCGTGGCCGCCGATTCCGTGCAGCAGAAGCTGTTCGCCTCCAACACCCCGAAGTTTGAAACCTATGTCACCCTGAAGAGCGGCTCCGCCGGCATCCGCGTGGAAAAGCTCCAGTCCCGTCTGAACAAGCTGGGCTATCTGGACGCGCCCGTGGACGGCGAGTTCGGCTCCCGCACGAAGGACGCTGTGAAGCTGTTCCAGAAGGCCGCGGGCCTGAAGCAGGACGGCGTGGCGGGTACCGCGACGCTGAAGGCGCTGGCCAAGAAGAGCGCGCCTGAGTGCGGCGTTTACATCGAGCTGCGCAAGGGCGACTCCGGCAGCCGCGTGAAGGAAATGCAGGAGCAGCTCAAGAAGCTGGGCTTCCTTGAGAAGGTCAACAGCTCCTACGACAAGAAGACCGTCGCCGCCGTCGAAGCCTTCGCCAAGTCCGTCGGCGTGGACAGCAACGGCCGCAAGGCGGACGCGGAGCTGATCGCCAGGATGTTCAGCACCGTCGCGCCGACTCCGGCTCCGACCAACGAACCCACGGTCGCTCCGACTGTTGAACCCACCACCGAGCCGACCGATGAGCCCACTGCCGCGCCCGTTGAGACTCCCACCGCTGCGCCGGTTGAAACACCTACCGCTGCGCCCGTTGAGACTCCCACCGCTGCGCCGGTAGAGACCCCCACCGCTGCGCCCGTTGAGACTCCCACCGCTGCGCCCGTTGAGACTCCCACTGCTGCGCCCGTTGAGACTCCTACCGCTGCTCCCGCTGAGACGGAGAAGCCGACCAGCGTGCTGACGGACAATCAGCTCAAGGCGCTGGTGACGCTGTTCCAGACCAAGATGGGGGATTCGACGACCTACGACGCCGCGAAGTCCGTTCAGTGGATTCAGACGGCGCTGAAGCTCGTACCTGTCAACGGCGTGTACGACGCGAACACCCAGGCGAAGGTCAAGGAATTCCAGCAGGCCAACAGCCTGACCGCTACGGGTCTGGTGGACGAGGCCACTCTGGATCTCCTGATCAAGAACGCCTAAATCAAACGAAATGCTCCGGAGCCAATTCCCCGGAGCCGCAAAAAGGCGCGACGCATCACGGTTCTCCGCGACGCGTCGCGCCGGTTTTTTGTCTTTTTCAAAAAGGGATTTTCATTCTTCGCTCTTCCAGTTACTTTTCGTCCGTCAGCTTCACGATGAACGCCGTACCCTCGCCCACCCTGCTGTGCACCTCGATGGTTCCGCCGCAGAGGTCGACGATGCGCCTCGCCAGCGACAGACCGAGGCCGTTGCCCTCGGTGGCGTGGGCGGAATCGCCCTGATAGAATTTCTCGAAGATGCGCTTCTGCGTGGCCTCGTCCATGCCCGCTCCGTGATCGCGCACCTCGACCCGCGCCGCGCCGTCCGCGCGCTCGCAGGAAATCTCGATCAGTCCGTCCGGCTCGGAGAACTTGACGGCGTTGCCGATGAGGTTGACCCAGATGTGGGACATCATCTCCTCGTTGCCCACGTAATCAACCTCGTCGAGGTTCAGCGAAAGGTCGATGTTCTTGGCCTCCCACTGCTTCTCCAGAAGCAGAATGCAGCTGCGCAGCTGCTCGTCCAGGCGATATTTCGCCTTGTCGGTGACGATCTGCTGGTTTTCCAGCTTGGTCAGGAGCAGGATATTGCTGGACATATTGGCCAGACGCTCGGACTCGCTGACGATGATGGCGGCGTACTCGCGCCGCTGCTCGTCCGTCAGGTCGTCGCGCTCCAGCTGCTTGGCAAAGCCGCGGATGGAGACGATGGGCGTTTTGAACTCGTGGGAGAAGTTGTTGATAAAGTCCTTGCGGAACATCTCGATGCTGCCCAGCTCCTGCGCCATGTCGTTGAAGCTGTTCACCAGCGTGCCCATCTCGCCGGGCGCGTCCTCTACGTCCACCCTCGCGGAGAAATCGCCCCTGGACACGCGCTCCATGGCGCTGACAAGCTCGCTGATGGGCTTGAGCTTCGAGCGGCCCACCTGCACCGAGATCATCATGGCGAACACGATGACCATCAGTATGGCCATGAAGGGCATTCCGAAATGGGAGAGCAGCACGCCCGGAAAGAACCCGAAGAAGAACAGCAGAAAGTAAGACGTTCCCGTGAGGACGCCCGACAGCAGCAGGATCATCATCAGGTAGAGGATCAGCAGCGCGTTAAACGAATGGGGCGACCTGCGCTTCATGCGCGCTTCACCGCCTTATAGCCCAGCCCTCGCACGGTTGCGATCTCGAAATCGTCGCTGGTGCGGAAGCGATCTCGCAGACGGTTGATGTGCACGTCCACGGTGCGCTCGTCGGTGTCGCTGTCCATGTCCCACACCTCGTCCATCAGCTGGCGGCGCGTGAAGATCTTGTTCGGATAGGACAGCAGCTTGAACAGGAGCAGAAATTCCTTCTTCGGCAGCACGCTGGTTCCCGCGGGCGTAGTGACCGACAGCGCATCGTAGTCCAGCACCGTCCTGCCGACGGTGAGGCGATGCTCGTTGACGATCTTCGACCGGCGCAGCAGCGCCGCGATGCGCAGGATCATCTCCTCTTCATCCACCGGTTTGACCATGTAGTCGTCGGTGCCGATGAGGAAGCCTCTGTGCTTGTCGGCGGGCTTTTCCTTGGCCGTGACCATCAGAATCGGCAGCTCGCAGCCCGAGGAGCGCAGCGTCTCGGTGAACTCGTAGCCGTCCATGCGCGGCATCATGATGTCCAGCACGATCAGATCCACGTGCTTTTTGTCCAGTATTTCCAGCGCCTCCACGCCGTCGCAGGCCAGAATGGGCTGATAGCCGTTCTGCAGCAGCACCGCCTCCATCAGTTTGCGCGTGTTCGCGTTGTCCTCCACCACCAGAATATGAAACATGGTTCTCACCTCTTACGCCTATTTTGCCACTTCCATGTAAACTGATTATAAACGATTGGATTTACAACGCGTTCATATTGCGTTGATAATTCTGTGTTATTCTATCTTATAGAAAGGAGTCTCATCATGAACGAAGAAACCGCTCTGCTGCAATTGACCGGCGACGCGTCGGTTCAGCAGCGCTTTCTCGAGATGTCGCATCTCTACGACGCGGCCATCCGCGAAATTCGAACCAGGCTGGAAATTCTCGACCGGGAGTTCAGCATTCTCTATGCGAGCAACCCGATTCATCATATCGACAGCCGCCTGAAATCTCCGAGGAGCATTCTGGCCAAGCTGGAGCGCAAGGGCCTGCCGCTGACGGTGGAGGCCGCCGAGGAGCACCTTCAGGACATCGCTGGCGTGCGCATCATCTGCAATTACATCGACGACATCTATCGTCTGGCCGACCTCATCACCCGCCAGCAGGACATCGAGCTGGTGGAGCAGGTGGATTACATCCGTCAGCCCAAGTCCAACGGCTACCGCAGCCTGCACCTGGTGGTGCTCGTGCCGGTGTTTCTGTCCAGCCACATGGAGCTGGTTCCCGTGGAGGTGCAGATTCGCACCATCGCCATGGATTTCTGGGCAAGCCTCGAGCATCAGCTGCGCTACAAGAGCGACGTGGAGGCCACGGCCTCGCTGAAATATCGCCTTCAGCTGTGCGCCGAGCGCTCCGCCGCGCTGGATCTGGAGATGCAGGACATTCAGCGCGAAATGCGCCTGCTGTCCGAAAACAGCTGATCGGCGCTTTTCTTCTCTATCCTACCACAGATTTTCCAGGAAGGAAAGCATGATTTCAAAATTCCCACCCTCTGTCGTACAGATGCACAAAGGTTCACTAATTGTGTCGGTTTTTGCATACACGCAGACAGCGGTTGTGCTATAATAGCCTCAGAATTCAAAATTCCGAAAGGAGATTTTTCTCATGGCAAACGACGAGGTTCTCAGCAGCTTTACTCCCGGCATCGAGGAAAAGGCCATCGACACTTCCCGCAAGCTCAAGGTCGGCATCATTGGCACCGGCTGGATTGCGGAATCCCACATTGAAAGCTATCTTCAGATGCCCGACGTGGAAATCGTCGCGGCGGCCGACTGGATCGACGGCAAGGCCGAGAAGTTCATGGAGCGCTACGGCGTGAAGGGCGTGCGCTTCTATCACGACCACAAGGAGCTCATCGACAACGAGCCCGATCTGGACGCGGTCAGCGTCTGCACCTTCAACACCCAGCACGCCGCGCCCACCATCTACGCGCTGGAGCATGGCGTGAACGTGCTGCTGGAGAAGCCCTTCACCGTCACGCTGGACGAAGCCGTGGCCGTCTGCCGCGCCGAAAAGAAGAGCGGCAAGCTCCTGTCCATCGGCTTCCAGCCCCGCGGCGACGAGAACATGAAGATGATCAAGAAGATCGTCGAGTCCGGCGCGCTGGGCGAGATCTACTACATCCAGACCGGCGGCGGCCGCCGCCGCGGCATCCCCAACAGCACCTTCATCGAGAAGAGCACCGGCGGCATCGGCGCCATGGGCGACATCGGCTGCTATTCTCTGGACATGGTGCTCAACGCCATCGGCTATCCCAAGCCGCTGACCGTCACCGGCTACACCTCCAACTTCTTCGGCACCAACCCCATGTATCAGTACGCCGACGCGAACCACACCGCCGAAGAGAATGCCGCCCGCTTCTCCGTGGAGGACTTCGCTGCCGCGTTCATCCGCCTTGAGGGCGGCATCATCCTCGACTTCCGCATCGCGTGGGCCATGCACGTGGACACTCCCGGCGACACCATCATCATGGGCAAGAAGGCCGCGCTGCGCATTCCGTCCACCGACTGCTGGAACGGCTCCGTCGGCGGCGAGATGACGCTGTACACCGACGTGGCGGGCGCGCAGACCGAGACCAAGATCCCGATCATCCCCACCAAGGGCGACGTGTTCAGCGGTCTGTTCTACAAGAAGATCCGCTCCTTCCTGGACGCGATCAAGGAAGGCAAGCCCGCGCCGGTTCCGTCCAGCCAGATTCTGTACAACCAGGCCATCATCGACGGCATCGTCAAGTCTGCCGAGGTGGGCCACGAAATCAAGATCGAGATCCCCGAAATCTGATTATTACCCGTTCTGCGCCGGAGCTTTCATGGAAAAGCCCCGGCGCTTTTGGCAAAGGAAAAGGATTGACAGCGGGGCTGTGATCTTTTATAATTGACCCAGCATTAATAAACTTGGAAAGGATGAAAACATGGTCGATCTGTCCACGCTCTATCGGGTTTCCAACGCCAAATCCCGCTCCATCAGTCCCGAAAACCTCACCGGTGAGCCCGGCAGGGGCGGAATGTGCCCACTGGAGGAGGGCTCCGCTCGCCGCGCCGCCCGCGACCTCGGATTCGGCTGGAAGGTGAATCCCTATCTCGTCATTCCCGCGAAATCCACGCTGGAAATCGCCAGCATCGACGGCCCCGGAATCATCAACCACATCTGGCTGACTCCCACCGGACGCTGGCGCAACACCATCATCCGCTTCTACTGGGACGGACAGGAGAATCCGTCCGTGGAATGCCCCATCGGCGACTTCTTCTGCATGGGATGGAATGAATACGCCCAGATCAATTCGCTGGCCGTGTGCGTCAATCCCGGCAGCGCCTTCAACTGCTACTGGCAGATGCCCTTCCGCAGGCACTGCCGCATCACGCTGGAGAACCTCGCCGAGGAGCCGACGACAATTTACTATCAGATCGACTACACCCTCGACGAGCTGCCGGAGGAAATCGCCTACTTCCACGCCCAGTTCCGCCGCGTCAATCCCCTGCCCTACAAATCCGTCTACACCATCGTCGACGGCGTCGAGGGCAAGGGCCAGTACGTCGGAACCTACATGGCATGGGGCACCAACAACAACACCTGGTGGGGCGAGGGCGAGATCAAGTTCTACATGGACGGCGACGCCGACTTTCCGACCATCTGCGGAACCGGCACGGAGGACTACTTCTGCGGCTCCTACGACTTCGAGGATCCAGTGACTCACGACCGCTACGTTCCCTTCTCCACGCCCTATACCGGTCTTCAGGTGGTGGAACCCAACCGGCTGTACAGGAGCCAGTTCCGCTTCGGACTGTATCGCTGGCACATCACCGACCCCATTCACTTCGAAAAGAACCTGCGCGTGACCATTCAGGCGCTGGGCTGGCGCGAGGGCGGACGCTATCTGCCCCTTCAGGAGGATCTCGCCTCTGTGGCCTTCTGGTATCAGACGCTCCCCGCCGCCAAGTTCCCGCCGCTCCCGGACAAGGATTCGCTGGAAATCATCTGATTTTTCGCCGACCCGCGCTTCTCCGGGTCGGTTTTTTGCGCAAAAACGCCGGACGCCCGTTGACATTCGGCACGTTTTGCCGGATAATATAGAATAGAGTATATTTGGGATGAAGAGGTGTTTCTCACATGACCACGGCCACCGAACTGATGCTGCGACTGGTGGATTTTGCCGTCGCCAGGAATCTGGTTATGCCCATCGACCGACCCTATGCGCTGAATCGTCTGCTGGAAATTATGGGCATGGACGCGCCCGAGGAAATTGAATACGTCCCCGAGGCGATTCCCGAAACCGCCACGCGCTATCTGGAGCCACTGTGCGCCATCGCCTGTGAGCGCGGCCTCATCGAGGACAGCGGCGAGCGCCGGGATCTGTTCTCCGCCAAGCTGATGGGCGCGCTCACGCCCTCGCCCGCCGAGGTGCGCGCGCGCTTTGAGCAGCTCTATCGCACCGGGGGCCCCGCGGCGGCCACCGAGGATTTCTACGCGCTGTGCCGCAGCGTCGACTACATCCGCGTGGATCGCGTGGCGAAGAACGTCCGCTTTTTTGAGGACACGCCCTGCGGCCGGCTGGAGATCACCATCAATCTGTCCAAGCCGGAGAAGGATCCCCGGGACATCGCCGCCCAGCGCAGCGCCAGGCAGACGGGCTATCCCAAGTGCATGCTGTGCGTGGAAAACCCCGGCTACGCGGGCCGCATCGGCTTCCCCGCGCGCCAGAACCATCGCATGATTCCGCTGACGCTGAACCACGGCCCTTGGTATCTGCAGTACTCGCCGTATCTGTACTACAGCGAGCATTGCATCGTGCTCAACGCGAAGCACACGCCCATGCGCATCTGCCGGGAGACCTTCGAGCGGCTGTGCGATTTTGTGACTCAGTTCCCGCACTACATGCTCGGCTCCAACGCCGATCTGCCCATCGTGGGCGGCTCCATCCTCTCCCACGACCACTTCCAGGGCGGCAACTATCGCTTCCCCATGGACGACGCGCCGGTGCGCATCGCGCTGAACGCGCCCGATGCTGCGGTGAAGGCCCACGTCGCCGACTGGCCGATGAGCTGCATCGTGCTGGAAAGCGCAGACCGCGCGGCCATCGTCGAGCAGTCCGACCGCATTTTGAACGCCTGGCGCGCCTATTCCGACCCGTCCTGCGATATTCTGGCCGAGACCGACGGCACGCCGCACAACACCGTCACGCCCATCCTGCGCATGCAGGACGGCAAGTTCCGCATGGAGCTGGTGCTGCGCAACAACCGCACCAGCGCCGAGCATCCGCTGGGCATCTTCCATCCTCACGCCGACCTTCACCACATCAAGAAGGAGAACATCGGCCTGATCGAGGTCATGGGCCTGTTCATCCTGCCCGGTCGCCTGCTCAGCGAACTGAGCGCGCTGGAGGATTATCTGACCGGCAAGCGCCCGATGAGCGATCGCCCGGACGTGGATTCTCCGCTGCACAAGCACTTCGAATGGCTCCAGTCCATCGCCGCGCAGACCGGCACGAACCTCGCCCCCGAGGAGGCCTCCGCGGCCATCCGCAAGGCGCTGGGCGTGAAGTGCGCGCGCGTGCTGTCCGACGCGGGCGTTTACAAGAACACTCCCGAGGGCAACGCGGGCGTGCTGCGCTTCCTGAACACCGTTGGATACACGGCAAAATAATTTTCTTTGAAAAACCAAAGGACGCTTTCACCGTTTTTCAGTGAAAGCGTCCTTTTTGTCCCGGATAGCGACCATCTTCAGAGTCCCTCGTCGCCCTCCGGGAGCGCCGCGCCTTCCAATGGCCGCTCTGTTTCGCGCAGATAGCGCTCGGAGAGCACGCTCTTCGCCGCGCCGAGGCTGCTGCGATCATAGTACTTCTCCTTGTTCATGCTCATAATCTGCCGATTGCCCACGAGCACCACGTCCAGCAGCTCCGCGCCCATGACGCGCAGCACATGCGCGTACTGCTCCGTCCACAGGCACTCCTGCTCGTCCACCCGCAGTATCTCCGCACAGGTGAATTCCACGATGATGACGTTGCGCGCATGTACCGACAGCACGTGTTCCAGCGCCTCGCGCAAGGTCTGCGGCGCTCCCCATGCGAGGGAATCGCTGATCTTCGAAAAGAGCTGAATCGTGCCCGAGGGCGTCAGGCACATCTGACAGGTCTGTGGAATTCGAATTTCCGCGCGCTTTTCCTCGCAGAAGCGCAGCGCGTCTCGAAAATTGGAAATCTTCGGCCGCTCGCAGGAACCCATTGCCAGATAAGCCTCGCACGCTTCGCCCATCCTGGTCAGCCATTCCGCCGTGCGCCGGCCAACGCCGCTGACCTCCATCAGCTCCGACGGCTTGGCCGTCAGCACGCTGCGCACCGTTCCGAAGCGCTTGATCAGCGCGTGAGCCAGCTCGCTCACGTCCTGCCGCGGAATTGCATAAAACAGCAGCAGCTCCAGCACCTGATGAGGATTGAACGCATCCAGTCCCTCCGAGAACGCGCGTTCGCGCAGGCGCTGCCGATGCCCTTTATGGATGTCTCGATTGTCCGCCATTGTCTTTCTCTCCATAATGAGAATGGGAAGCTCTGCGCACAGAGCTTCCCGGGATCGAAAATTACCGGCCGAAGAGGATCAGATCCCTGCACTGCTCGCCAATGAAGCTCTGCGGGGTCTGGTTCTTGTTGCCGAGGAAATACTTGCTGCTGGCCATGCCCTTCACCAGAGAGACCGTCTTGGGAATGGTGTAGTCCGCCAGCTCCTGCATCGTCACCGCACCGTCGCGGTTGCCGTCTGCCGGCGCACTGACCGTGAAGAAGCCGTGGCTGCGCCCGTTCAGGCCCTCGCTCTCGTTGTAGCCAAAGCCCTCCAGCAGCGCGAAGGTGAAGAAGTCCACCGACTGACGCTTGTTGGTCACGCTGTAGAAGGAGCTGGGCGTGCTGCGATGGCTCGAGGTCAGCACCGCCACGCGGCCGCCCTCCGCCGCCAGGCGGCTGTAAGTGCAGTCGATCAGACCGCCGCTGTGGCAGGAGTCCATGAACACGACGACTCTGCCCTTGATCTTCAGGATGTGATCCATCAGCTCGTTGGCATGGATGCGGTAGAGGCTGGACGAGTTGCCCACGCTCTTGGGCATGGTGAAGTAATACTCGCTGTCCCATCCCGCGCTGCCGTGGGCGCACAGATAGATGACGGAAACGTCGTCGTCCGTCGCGTCGGCGAACGTGGAGTCGATGCGCGCGAACAGGTCTGCCTTGCTGGGATTGCTCAGCGGATTGGCCACGGAATAGCTCTGGCCTTCGACCTTCGCGGCGCGCAGGGCTTCAACCATGCTGTAGCCGTTGTTCATCGCGAAGGGCAGATAGCCGGGATCGCCGGTCTCGCCATAGTAGAAAGCAGCGAGTGCGCGGCGCTTTCCGCCCAATACGTTGACCGTGCAGCTTCCGAAGGCGCCGTCGCTGGCCACCACGCGAATCTGCGCCGTGCCGTAGGCTGCGCCCGTGACGAGACCCGTATCGGGATCCACCGTCGCAACGCTTTCATCCGTGGATTCGAAGCGAACATTGGCCGTTCCCACCAGATCGGCGGGCAGCAGCGTGTAGGTCAGCTCCGTGGTCTCCTTCAGCTGCAAGGTTTCCTTCTGCGCCGCCACGGCGATGCCGCTGAGCTTCTCGATGACCGTCACGGTGCACTTCGCGGTCAGCGCGGGGTTGGAGGGCGCGGTCAGCGTAACCTCCGCCGTGCCGGCCTTGTGGGCCACGACGCGGCCGTCCTCGTCCACCGACAGCACGTCCGTGTTGCTGCTGGTCAGTTGCGTATAGCATCCGCCCTTGTCGAACACGACGGGCAGCAGCGCCGCGTCGCCCTTGAGGATGGAAGCCGTCTTGGATGTAAAGGCAACCGAGCCGGGCTTTTCGCATACCGTCACGGTAATTTCGTCGTTGATGCCGTTGTAGGTCTCGGCGGAGATCTTTGCCGTGCCCACCTTGTTGAACGTCACCAGACCGTCCGCGCGCACCGTCGCCACGCTGCCGTCGCTGCTCTCGTAGTGCACGCTGGCGTATTCGTCGGAGCTGCCGAAGATGGGTCTGAGCGCAATGCTCTCGCCTACGCTGGCAATGACGCTGGTCGGATGGAGCTTCAGCGCGGTCGCCATCGCCGAAACCTCGACGATGCAGGTCGCCTGCGCACTGCCCGCCTTCGCGGTAATGGTCACCTTGCCCTTGCCCGCCGCGCGGAGCTTGCCGCTGCGATCCACCTGAACGACGTTCTCGTCGGAGGAGGCAAAGGTCACATTCACGACGGCTGCATTGTCGGCGGTCGCCGTCAGGCGCAGCGTCTCGCCCACGCCCATGCGCAGGCTGGAAGCGCTCAGCTGAATGCTCTTGACCGGATCGGAAACCTCGATCTCCATGGTCGCCTTCAGTGAACCATAGGTCGCGGTAATCGTGGTCTTGCCCTTGGAGGCGGCGATCAGCGCGCCGTCTTCCACGCGAACGATTTCCGAATTTCCAGAGGCCAGCTCGCAGCTCAGGCTCGCGCCGTTGTTGCCGATCACTGCCGGGCGATAAGTCTCGCCCACGCCCAGCCGCATCGAAGCCGTCTCAAAGGAGACGCTCGTCGGCCTGGCCGTCACGGTCAGCGAGCAGGTCGCCGTCTTGCCGTTGGAGGTCTTCAGGCGCAGCGTCGCCTCGCCCTCGGCCTTCGCGGTAATCACATAGCGGCCATTCTGCACGGTCACGCCCGCGCACTTGGAATTGGAAACAGACAGCGTGTACGCCGCGTCGCATTCGCCCTTGGCGCTGTACATCACCGGCGCTTCCAGAGTATACGTGTCTCCCACCGCCAGAATCACGCCGTCCAGATTCGCAAAGCGAATCATGTCGGGCTCATACACGGCGGTAATCGCGCAGCTCGCGCTGACGCCGGGATCGAAGGTCGATGCGGTGATGGTCGCCGTGCCGTTGCCCACAGCCGTCACGCGGCCGCTGCCGTCCACCCTTGCAACCTTTTCGTCGCTGGAGGTATAGATCAGCGCGGAGGCCGTTCCCTCCGGGAGCGTGGCGTTCAGCGCAAAGCTCTTGCCCACGGCCAGCTTTTTGCTTGCCGCGGCGATGGTCACCGAGCCGGGCTTGCCCAGAACCTCCACCTCGCAGACGGCGCTTTCGCCGCCGCAGGATACGGTGATAGTCGTCTTGCCCACGGCCTTCGCGGTGATCTTGCCCGAAGCGTCCATCGTCGCCGCCGCGTCGTTGGTGCCGGAAATGGTCACGGCGTCGCTGCCGGAGCAAATGATGGAAATACTTCTGCTTTCGCCCGCGCCCAGCGTCACCTGACTCTCGCTCAGGCGAACCTTCGCGTCGGCCACCGTAATCGTGCAGGTTGCCTTCACAGACGCGTCCGCAGAGGCGGAGACGGTAATCGTCGCCGTTCCGGCCTTCATCGCCGTCAGCGTGCCGTCCTCGGAGACGCTGACCACACCGGAATCGCTGGAGTCAAATCTGATTTCACCATAGCAGCTGCGATCCTCGCCGTTGACGAGCGTCGCAGTCAGCCGCTTCGTCGCGCCGGTCTTGAGCTCCAGCGCGGTCGCGCTCAGCTCCACGCTCTTGGGCATGGAGAGCACGGTCACTTCGCAGGTATCGAACACCTCGTCGTGGCCCTGAACGCCCACGGCGATCTGCGCCCTGCCCGCGGCCTTCGCCGTCACTCTGCCCTGCGCGTCCACCGTCGCAACGGCTTCGTCCGAGGAGGTGAAGGCATAGCGGCCCAGCGTGTTTTCCGGCACGCTCACGGTCAGCTGCGCGGACATGCCCGCGCCCAGCGTCAGCGCGTCCTCGCCGAAGCGCACATCCGTCGGCGCGCTCAGCACAGTGATTTCGCACTGGTTCTTCACGCCGTTGTAGGCCGTTGCCGTCACAATCGCCGTGCCGGCCTTGAGCGCCGTCGCCGTGCCATTGCCGTCCACGGTCAGCACCGAGGAATCCGACGAGTCGAAGGTGTACGCGCCCACGGAATCCATCGTCACGCGCAGCGTAGTGGTATCGCCCACGGCCAGGCGGCTTTCGTCGGCCTGCACCGTCAGCTTGGTCGGCTCGGGCAGAACCTTGACCGTGCAATAGGCCTTCAGTCCGTTGTAGGTCATGGCCGTAATCGTGGCCTGACCCGCCTTTTCGCCCTTGATGTAGCCTTCGCCCGACACGGAAACCACCGCGGAATCGGAGGAGGCGTAGGTCACGTTCTGGCTGCATTCCCTGCCGCCGGCGGAGACCTTCACGTCGGGGAGCTTGCCGTTTTCATTGATGGCGATGCTGATTTCGTCCCGTTCAAACGCGACGCCCGTCGGCGCGGCGTAAACGTGCACGTTGCAGGTCGCGGACTTTCCGTTGGATGCCGTGACCGTGATGGTCACGTCGCCCTCGCCGATGGCTGCGACCGTGCAGCTGTTGTCGCTTCCGGTGACAGTGGCCACAGCCGTGTTCGAGCTCTTGTAGCTGTAGCTGGTCACGCTGCCGGGAGTGGTGTTGCAGGTCAGCGTGAGCGTCTGCCCGACGCTGATGCCCACCTCGGTCTGCGTAAACGCGAGCCAGTCGGGGCCCGCCGTCACGGTGACCTTGCAATAGGTGCTCGAACCCTTGCCGTTGTAGGTGCGCAGCCGCAGATTGGCGACGCCCTCCTTCAGCGCGGTCACGTTGCCGTAGGCGTCGATCTTCACCACCGAGGGATCGCTGCTCTCAAACGTCGCCATGGACGTGTCGCTGCCCGAATAGATGAAGTTTCCGCCCCTGTAATAGATGCGTCCCTGAAGCAGGAAGGTCTGGCCCACGCCCAGCGTGCGCTTGGACGTGCTCAGCGCGACCTTCGTCGGCGCCTTGCGAACCGTCACGCGGCAGTCGGCGTACACGCCGTTCTGCGCGGTGACGCGGATGGTCGCGGTGCCCGCCTTCACGCCGCGGATGTTACCGTTGCCATCCACCGTCGCAATCTTCTTGTTGCTGGAGGCAAAGGTCAGCGTAGCCATGCAGTCCGCGCTGCCCTGATAGGTTCCGGCAGCGCGCAGCGCCACTGTCTTCTTCAGGGCGACGTTCGTCGAGGTCATGTTCAGCGTGAGCTTGTCCGGCGCGGGATAGACGCGCACGGAGCAGGCCTTGCTCAGCAGCTCGCCGCTCTTGGAGGTCACGACCGCCGTGATGATGGCCGCGCCCGCAGACTTCGCCGTGACCACGCCGTTCTGATCCACCGACGCGATGGCGCTGTCACTGCTCTCAAACTTCGCCGTGCCGATCTCGTCCTTGCCGAAGCTCGCCGTCAGCTTGGAGGTCATCGCCGCGCCCAGTGCAAGCTCACTCTTGTCCAGATGCAGCTCCGTCGGCGCGGACTTGACGTAGACGGGAATCTGCACAGATTTTCCGTTGTACGTCGTGAAGCGGACGTAGGTCTGGCCCTTCTTCACGCCCGTGATCTTGCCCGTGCTGTCCACCGTCGCGATGCTCGCGTCGCCCGTGCTGAACTGACCGATGCCGTTCGCGTCGCCGTTGGAATAGACGAAGCTCTTCTTCTTATAGTAGATGCGGGCACGGATATTGTCCGTCATGCCCTCGCCGATGCTGATGTTGTTCTTGTCCAGAATCGCCTTGGTCGGCTTCTCCCAAACGACCACTTTCACGCGCGCGGATACGCCGTTGTACGCATGCACCGTAACCGTCGCCGAACCGGCCCTCACGCCCTTGATCTGCGTTCCGCTCACGGCCACGTACTTCTTGTTGCTCGTGGAGAGGCTCAGCGTCGTCTCGCACACGTCGCCGTCCGTATTCACCACCGTCGCGGGAATGTCCACCACGCGGCCCTTGATGACGTTGATCGTTCCGGCGATCTGAATCTGTGCCGGCGCCGCAACCACCGTCACCTTGCAGCTCGCCTCATGGCCGTTGCTCGTCGCGGTGATGGTCGCTTCGCCCTTCTCGATGGCCTTCAGATTGCCGTTTCCGTCC
Source organism: uncultured Eubacteriales bacterium (assembly GCA_900553265.1). Taxonomy (GTDB): domain Bacteria; phylum Bacillota; class Clostridia; order Christensenellales; family Aristaeellaceae; genus Faecivicinus. The sequence continues at coordinate 338 of USDD01000023.1, read as the reverse complement.
ACCGTCAGCACTTCGGGATTGCTGGAGACATACGCCACCACGCCCATCTCATACTTGCCGAAGCTGGGCGTTACCTTCCCCGCGTCGCCCACGCCCAGCTTGAGCTCGCTCTTGTCCAGATGGATCTCCGTCGGCACGCCGAGGATCGTCACGTTCGCCTGCGCGGACTTTCCGTTGTACGTCGTGAAGCGGACGTAGGTCTGGCCCTTCTTCACGCCAGTGATCTTGCCCGTGCTGTCCACCGTCGCGATGCTCGCGTCGCCCGTGCTGAACTGACCGATGCCGTTCGCGTCGCCGTTGGAATAGACGAAGCTCTTCTTCTTATAGTAGATGCGGGC
>USDD01000022.1 GCA_900553265.1 uncultured Eubacteriales bacterium | reverse complement strand
TCTGACGAAAAATCCATTCGCCGGCCAACCGCCTCATTTGTGCGGTGTTGCCTAAAATACATTACACTCGATTATAGCTTATTTTTCGCGCGTTGTCCAGCTTTTTGCCCGGAACGTCACAAAAGCGTTGGGATTTGCCGCCCACGCGTTCTTGACAGGCTTTCGAGAATCCATTAAAATAAGATGATAGGGATTCTGTGCGAAAAGAGGAAACGGGTTCTATGGCATGCACACGCGGCAAAAGAGTTCTGGCGGGGCTGATGGCGCTGGGGCTGCTCTGGGGCAGTCCGGCGCTGCCGCGGCCGGCGCTCTGCGCCGCGGCGGAGGAGACCGCGCCGTCGCTGGAGATCTCCGTGACGGCCCAGCCCGACCAGCCCGCCGCGGGCGATGAGATCGACCTGACGTTCACCGTGCTGAACCGCTCGGACGAGCGCGTGGAGGGCATGACGCTCTCGCACCCCGACGGCTTTCAGGCAGAGGTGGACGGAACGGTGGAGCCAAACGGCACGCTGAGCTTTCATCAGAGCCACACCGTGACCGACGCGGAGGCCGAGACGGGGAAGATCTCCTATCTGCTCACCTGCCGCACCGCCTCCGGGCGCTATGGCTACGCGGCGGTGGCCTCGCTGGCGGCGCAGAGCAGCGACGCGGAGGTGGAGTTCCTGCGCCGCGTCTCTCCGGCGGCGACGCGCGGCGGCGCGGCCACGCTGATCTATCAGGTGAGCAACGTGGGCGGCGCGGCGGCGACCTCGCTGCGGGTGACGGATTCGCTGGGCGCGTTTTCGTCGGAATGGAGCCGGCTGGAGCCGGGCGAGACGAAGACGCTGGTTCAGCGCGTGGCGTTGGCGGCGGGAGCCGTGTCCGCGCCGGTGCTGGAGTATTCCCAGAACGGCTTGGACGAGACGCGCATCGTCGCGCTGGACGCGCTGGACGTGCCGGTGGCCGACGAGTCGGTCACGCTGATTCTGACCGCCGGGCGGTCGATGTTTGAAAGCGACACCGCCGAGGTGACGCTGCGGCTGAGCAACGTGGGCAACACGGACTATCCCAGCCTGACCATTTACGACGACGTCTACGGCGGCATCATTGCCGACGCGATTTCGCTGCCCGCGGGCGGCGAGACCGTCGAGATTACCCATTCCTATCCCATCCGCGAAAACGAGCGCTACTGCTGGCGAGTGGAGGGCGTGAGCTCCGCCGGAACGGCGTTCAGCCGCCGCAGCAACGAGGCGGAGGTGCCCAAGGCCGATGCGGGCGAGGCAAGGCTTAAGCTGACCGCGGAGCCGAAGATGGCGAAGATCAGCCGCCGGGGCTACGTGCCCGTGACGCTGACGCTGACCAACGACGGCTCCGGTCTGGCGACGAAGGTGCGTCTGAGCGAGGAGACGCTGGGCGAGCTGACCGAGCTGGCCGTGGTGGCCGGCGGCGAACCGACGGTGTACACCGTGCGGGTGAAGGTGAGCGAGACCACGACCTATCGCTTCAGCGCCGAATATCTGGACGGGAACGGCCGTCGGCGCACCGCGTCCGCCGCGGAGGTGGAGATCGCCATCGGCGCGGGCGGAGAGCGCCCCGAGGGCGAAAAGCCGTCGGAGCCGCTGGCCGCGCCCATGGTGCAGCGGACGAAGAGCTCCGATCTGTACCTGTGGCTGCTGGCAGGCGCTTGCGCGGTGCTGCTCGCGCTGAGCGTGGGCCTGATGGTCTCCTCGCGCCGGGCGCGCAGGGCGAAAAAGGAGCGCGCCGCCGCACGCCGGCAGCGCGTCCGCGAAAATCTGAACAGACCCCGCCGCCGGGAGCCGACGAGCGGGCAGGAGAAATAGAACCATGTTTCAGGGATATTCCGACGAGACCTTTGAGTTTTTCATGGCCATTCGCTTCAACAACAACACCGGCTTCTTCCACGCCAACCACGACTGGTATCTGCGCGGCGTGCGCGAGCCGAGTCTGGCGCTGGCTGAGGCCCTCGCGCCGGTGATGGAGGAGCTGGACGGCGAGATGGAGCTGCGGCCCAATCGAATCGTCTCGCGCATCAACCGGGACGTTCGCTTTTCCCGGGACAAATCGCCCTATCGCGACCACATCTGGCTGTCCTTCCGCCGCCCGGGCGAGGAGGGCAAAAACCGCATCGGCGCGTATTTCGACGTCTCCGCCGACGGGGCCAGCTACGGCGCGGGACTATACAACGACAACAGGCCGCTGATGAACGCGCTGCGCCGGGAGATTCGGCTGGAGCCGGAGCGGGTGCTGTCGGCGTGGGAGCCCGTGCGCGGCGAGTTTGCGCTGCTGGCCGACCGCTACAAGCGCATGGCCGTTCCCGAGGAAACGCCCGAGGAGCTGCGCGGCTGGTACACGATGAAGGGCTTCTATTTTGAAAAGCCGATTCGGGATTTCGAGCTGCTCAAATCTCCCGCGCTGGCGGACGAGATTGCGGGCGGGCTGAGGCGGCTGAAGCCGCTGTTCGTCCTGATGCGGGATCTGGTTCCCATCGAGGACGAGGACGACGCCGTTCGGCCTATGGACAGGGTTTAATCGGCGCACGCGGGAAAATTCCCGGGCGCTTTATGAAGAAAGGGGTTTTTATGAGTTCCGACAGTACCACGACCCACAGTTGGAGAAAGCTGCAGAACGGCGCGGAGATTCGCGGAAGCGAGGCGCTGCTGACCGACGAGTTCGCCCGGCGAATCGGCTATGTGTTCGCCCAATGGCTGGCCGAGCGGCTGGGCACCACCACCGACCGGCTGACGCTGGCGGTGGGACGCGATTCCCGCCATTCCGGCCCGCGGCTCAAGGCGGCGCTGATTCGCGGCATGACCGCCGCGGACTGCGACGTGTTCGACTGCGATCTGTGCACCACGCCGGCCATGTACATGGCCACCGTCGCCCCGGAGACCCACGCCAACGGCGCGATCATGGTCACCGGCAGCCACTATTCCTTCGACCGCAACGGCTTTAAGTTCATCCTGCGCGAGGGACATCTCTCCGCCGAGGACGTGACCGGTCTGATTGAGCGGGCGGAGCGCGCGGAGATTCCCGAGCGGCTGGTTCGGAAGATCGACTTTCTGGAGATCTACGCCGAGCGGCTGCGCCAGATGGTGCGCAGGCGGCTGGAGGACGACGCGCTGAAGCCGCTGCTGGGTCTGCACGTGGTGGTGGACGCGGGCGGCGGCGCGGGCGGCTTCTATGCCGACGTGCTGGAGAGCCTGGGCGCGTATGTGGACGGAAGTCTCTATCTCGCGCCCGACGGCGAATTCGCCGGCCACAGTCCCAACCCCGAGAGCGCCGACGCGCTGGAGGCTGTGGCTCGGGCGGTGGTGGAGAACGAGGCCGATCTGGGCGTGATCTTCGATCCGGACTGCGACCGCGCGGCCATCGTGGATCAGGCCGGGCGCGTGATCCATCGCAACCGGCTCATCGCGCTGACCTCGGCCATCCTGCTGGACGAATCCGCCGGCGGCACCATCGTCACCGACAGCGTGACCAGCTCCGGCCTGAACCAGTTCATCACCGAGTGGGGCGGAACGCACTATCGCTACAAGCGCGGCCATCGCAACGTCATCGACGAGGCGGTGCGCCTGAACGAGGAGGGCATCGACTGCCCGCTGGCCATGGAGACCAGCGGCCACGCCGCCTTCCGGGAAAATTACTTCATCGACGACGGCATGTATCTGGCCACGCGCATCGTCTGCGAGGCGCTGAACCGCAAGCGCGAAGGGCTGACCCTATCGTCGCTCATCGACGAGCTGCACGAGCCGGTGGAGAGCGTCGAAATCCGCATGGCGCTGCCCGAGGACGACGTGCGCGCCGCGGGGCAGGAGGTCATCGAGGTCGTGCTGTCCCACACGCTGGACAATCCCGAATGGACGCTGGCCACGGACAACCGCGAGGGCGTGCGCATTACGTTCAATCTGGACGGCGGCGTGAGCAACGCATGGTTCCTGCTGCGCCTGTCGCTGCACGATCCCGTGATGCCGCTGAACGCCGAGAGCGACGTGCCCGGCGGCGTGCGCGCCATGCTGAGCCAGCTCTACCATTTGCTTAAGGACGCGGAGCTGCGGCTGGATCTGGAGCCGCTGCGGCTGGCGCTGGAGAAATAATCGACACCAAAGCGGACGGGAAAGAGGAATCGCATTGCGCTACGCGTCGCTGTACATTTTTCACTTCATCCACTTCATCGCCACGGGCTGCGCCGCGTTTCTCTCGAAATATTACGGCGAAATCGGCCTGAGCGACGGACGCATCGGCCTGCTGACCAGTGCGGCGACGATTCTCGCCATGGGCGCGATGCCGCTGCTGGGCTGCGCGGCGTTCTGGCGGCCCATGAGCCGGCTGATTCTCGAGGAAAAAGAGAAAACGGAAAAGGGGATGGAACCATGCTGAAGAGCTATCTCATCATCGAGCGCACGGCGCTGCCTGATTACTTTCTGAAGGTGGTGGAGGCGCGCAAGCTGCTGGAGAACGGCGTGTGCGATCAGGTCAGCGAGGCCGTTCGCCGGGTGGGCATTTCCCGCAGTACCTATTATAAATACAAGGATCGCATCATCGAGCCCTCCGAGCTGAACATCGGCCACAAGGCCACGCTGATGCTGACGCTGACCCACGAGGCGGGCAATCTCTCCCGCGTGCTCAACGAGGTCTCGGCCTTCGGCGCGAACATCCTGACCATCACCCAGAGCCTGCCGCTGCACGGCACGGCCAGCATCATGATCTCGCTGGACACCAACAAGATGGAACACGCCATCGAGCAGCTCATCGACGATCTCCAGCGCCTTGAGGGCGTGGAGAAGGTGCGCCTGCTGGCGGTGGAATAAGTTATCTCAGATTTTGAACGAGCCTGCGCTTGAAGCGTTTCAAGCGCGGGCTGAATTTTTTTGGCGCGAAAGCCCGGGAAAAATGTCGCGTCTGATAGAGAAAGAGGGGCGCGGATGTCGTGGCCGTCCATTGAATTCTCCGGCGGGCGTTGCTATAATGGAAAAATGAAGCCTGTTTCGCCATGAAACGGCCCAATTCGAAGAGAGAGGAAGATCCAATTGATTACGCGGCTTCCCGATTTGGCGATGATTTACACGGAGGACGGCGCGCAGTCCTTTACCGGCGCGCAGGGCGGGCAGGGAGATGTGCGCTGCGCGCTGGAGATGGAGGGGGATTTGCTGCGCGTGACGCTGTGCGCTCAGGACACGCCCGTGCGGTTCATCCGCCTGCGCTGGCGCTTTACCGGGGAGGAAAGGCGCGACGACGCGCCGCGCATCTACGGCGACGCGTGGGAGCGCGCGGGCGGCGCGCTGGAATGGCGCGGCGTCGTTCCGGAGCGCTGCATGCCCTGGTTCTGTCTGGTGAGCAACGGCTCGGATCGAATGCAGGAGCGCGAAGGACGGCGGACGGAGGGCTTTGGCGTGAAGGCGCGGCCCAACGCACTGTGCTTCTGGCAGTACGACTCCGTGGGGATCGCGCTGTGGCTGGACGTGCGCGGCGGCGGCTGCGGCGTGGTGCTGGGCGGACGGACGCTCACGGCGGCGGAGGTGATCTTCCGCACCTATCGGGATTGCACGGCCTTCGAGGCCGGGGCGCGCTTCTGCCGGGAAATGTGCGGCGACGGGCTGACCACGCCCGAGCCCGTGTACGGCGCGAACAACTGGTACTACGCCTATGGACAATCCTCCGCGCAGGAAATCGAGGCGGACGCGCGCATGCTGGCCGGGCTGTGCGAGGGGCTGCGCAACCGCCCCTTCATGGTCATCGACGACGGATGGCCGCCCAATCCCAAGAACGGTCCGTGGGATCGCGGAAACGAGCGGTTCCCGGACATGGCCGGACTGGCCGCGGCGATTCGCGCGCAGGATGTGCGCCCGGGAATCTGGGTGCGCTATATCAGCGACGAGAACCACGTCTGCGGCCTGCCGGAGGAATGGCATCTGCAGCGCGATTCCAACGATCTGGATCCCTCCCGGCCGGAGGTGCTGGATTATGTGCGCGCGACCACCCGGCGTCTGGTGGACTGGGGCTATGAGCTGATTAAGTTCGACTGCTCCGCCCAGGACATCCTCGGCCGGCGCGGCTACCGCGTTCCCTTCGTCGTCGCTGAGGACGGCTGGCGCTTCCACGATCGCTCGCTCACCTCGGCGGAGATCGTCAAGGATTTCTACGGAGCCGTGCGGCAGGCGGCGGGGGAGGACGTGGTGCTCATCGGCACGGCCACCTTCTCCCATCTGAGCGCGGGACTGGTGCATCTGGGCCGCACGGGCGCGGACGTGAACGGAATGAAATGGGACGTCACCCGCCGCATGGGCGTGAACACGCTGGCCTTCCGCATGATGATGAACGGCGCGCTGTTCACCGTGGACGCGGACTGCGCGCCCCTGACGGGGGCATGGCCGTGGCGCTATGCCGGCCAGTGGCTGGACATTCTGGCCGAGAGCGGCACGCCCATGTTCGTGTCCTGCAGGCCCGGCGCGCTGAACGCGGAGCAGATGGATCAGCTGCGAAGGGCCTATGCGCGCAATTCGGCGCAGCGCGACGTGCTGATTCCGCTGGACTGGATGGAGAACATCTGCCCGGAGCGCTGGCTGCTCAACGGGCGGGAGGTGCGCTTCGACTGGTATGCCGACGACGTGTGCGCGATGTTCGAGGGCGCGGTGGAATAAATGCTCAGATGTCGCGTTTGGATAAATTTATGTTTCATCTCCCGGCTTTCATTCGATGGATTCAGGAGTATAATGTAGATAAATCAGACGATCGAATGGAACGCGGGGAGGGGAGCGTATGGAGCGAAAGTTCGACTGGGGAAACTTGCAGGCGCTGAATATGTTCATGACCAACGAACACATTTCCTTCCGCGTCAATGATCTGCTGCTGGAGGTGCTCTGGGTGGCCTTTCCGGCGGAGAAGGAAACGGGTTCGCAGTACGGCGAGCGCCCGCCCCGGTGGCACAGCCATTCCTTCTGCGAGGTTCACTACTGCCTCGAGGGCTCCTATGTCTACCGGCTGGCCAGCGGCGAGGAGCTGCGCATGGGCGCGGGCGATACCGTTCTCATCCGCGAGCGGGTGGAGCATGGGCAGTGCGCCGTGGCGCCGGGCGCTCGCAAGCTGTCCTTTGCCTACCGGCTGATGGAAAACCAGACCGTCTACAACCGCGATGCGCAGCAGCAGGCCCGCGACGCCCTGGTCATTCAGGACGGCGGCCGCCTGCTGGAGCTGTTCCAGCGCGTCAGCGAGGAATTCAACGACCGGCGCATGGGCTATCGCGACGTGATCGGCTCGCTGCTGTTTCAGATCGCCATGGAGTATGAGCGGCACATCAGCGTCCGGCCCAGCGAGGACGCGGTGGCCGCGCGCATCAACCAGCGGGCGGAGGAGATCATGCTCTTCATCAACGGCAACCTCACCCGCAATATCACCACCAACGACGTGGCCGACACGCTGCACCTGAGCAAGCGCCAGATCAACCGCATCGTGCTCAGGGAATTCGGCACATCCTGCACCAACGTCATCCGGCAGACCAAGCACAAAAAGGCGCAGGAGCTGCTGCTCTATTCGGACAAGAGCATTCAGGACATCGCCTCTCTGCTGGGATACAGCAATGTCTACAGCTTCAGCAAGTTTTTCAAGAGCGAAGAGGGCCTGCCGCCGGCGCTGTTCCGCAGGTCTCACTATTCTTATTGATTTTCCGATTCTGTTCGCCCGCACAAATCAGCAAGGGAGAAAAGATCAATGAGCAAGATTCCGGGCGGGATCTATCCCGTCATGATTACCCCGTTCACGGCGGACAATCAGGTGGATTACGAGGCGGTGGATCGCATCGTGGAGTTCTACGCCCAGAATGGCTGTCACGGGGTTTTCGCGGTGTGCCAGTCCAGCGAGATGTTCCGCCTCACCGAGGACGAGTGCGTGCGGCTGGCCGGGCGCGTGGTTCGGGCTGCTGCGGGCCGAATGGCGGTGGTGGCCTCCGGCCACACGGCGGAGCGGCTGGGCGATCAGATCTGCGGGCTGAAGCGCATGGCGGACACCGGCGTGGACGCGGTGGTGATGATCTCCAACCGTCTGGCCTCTCCGGAAGAGAACGACGACGCGCTCATCGCCCGCATGAACACCATTCTGAAGGCCATCCCGGACGCGACCTTCGGCATGTACGAATGCCCCTATCCCTACAAGCGCATGCTCACGGCCAGGGTTCTGAAGGCCATGACCCAGTCCGGGCGCTTCACGTTCATCAAGGACACCTGCTGCAGCGCGCCGCTCATCGCCGAGCGCATGCGCCTGCTGGACGGCCGCGTGCAGCTGTTCAACGCAAACTGCGCCACCGCACTGGAGACCTTCGAGGCCGGCGCGGCCGGTTTCAGCGGCATCATGGCCAATTATTTCCCCGATCTGCTGGTGTGGATGTACGAAAACTATCGCGCGCAGCCCGAGCGGGCGCGGCGGCTGTCGTCCATGCTGTCCATCATGTCGCTGGTGGAGGGCTGCGGCCATCCCGCGGCCGCGAAGTACCATATGAATCGAATCGGCGTGCCCATGGAGATTTTCTGCCGCAGCATCGACGCGGAGGAGCGCTTCGGTTATCTCAACCGCCACGCCATCGACGATCTGCTGAACATGGAGAAGGAGGTTCGAGAATGGCTGAGAGCGTAAGGCGCGGGCTGTTTGAGGGCGTTCTGCTGGCCAGCGATTTTGATGGAACCCTCGTGCCGGCGACCGGGCAGGTCACGTCCGGCGTGAAGGCGGCCCTTCGCTTTTTTCGGGAAAACGGCGGCCTCTTTACCGTCTGCACAGGGCGGTGCTATCTGGGCTTTCACGCCTATTCGGCGGAGATCATCAACGCGCCGGTGCTGCTGGCCAACGGCGGCATGGCCTACGACTATTCCACGAAAACCATCGTCGTGAACAACGGCGTCGGCGACGAGGGCGTTGCGCCCCTCCGCGCGGTGGCCGCGGCGTTTCCGGACGTATCCATTGAAATGTATCCCTTTGAAAAATCCTACGCCGTGCATCTGACAGAACGGTCGCAGCATCACTTTACCAGCCAGTTTATTCCCTTCGAAGCCATCGACGATCCCGCCGAAGCGCCGCGCCCCTGGGCGAAGGTGATGATCGGCGGCGCGCCGGAGCGCATCGCCGAGGTGCAGGCCTTTCTGCGCGATTATCCCCAGATTCGCTTTCTGCCCACCAGGGGCGGCTTTCTGGAGGTGCTGGCGAAGGGTGTGGACAAGGGAACGGCGCTGCTTCAGCTGGCCGACGCGCTGGGCGTGAAGCACGAGGACGCATACGCCGTGGGCGACGGCTACAACGACGTGGAGATGCTGCGCGCGGCGGCCCGGGCCTTCGTGCCGGCCAACGGCGACGCCTTCGCGCTGGCCTGCGCGGACGAAGTGGTGCGCTCCAACGAGGAGGACGCGGTGGCCCACGTGGTGGAGCTGCTGACCCAGCGCTACGGCGGCGAGCGGGCGCGTTAAAGATGTCCCGTTCGGACAAAACAATGGAATGTTCAGCGATTGTTACCTGATGGGCAGCGGCAAGTACTTCCGAACCATGTATATCCTCTCGGCCATCGACAACGTGCTCTGCGAGGCCGCACGGGTGGACGGCGCGAGCCGCTGGCAGTAGCTGATTTACATCACCATGGTGCAGAAGTTCTTCGAGCGCGGCATCATGATGGGTTCGCTGAAAGGATGATATACAGATGAAGGAGCTTCTTCCCGGACTGCCGCCCTACGAGGGCGGATGCGTCAGCCCCGAGATTTACAACGCCGGACAGGGCCTGCACGCCCGTCCCAACGACGAGCGGCCCATCCGCCGAGAGACGAAGCGCAGCAAGGCCGAATTCCTCTATGAACTGGAGCTGATTACCCGATTCGGCGTGAAGGTGGATCGCCTGACCGAGGACGGCGAGAATCTGCGTCTGGAGATTTCCAATGGAGAGGATCGCTACCGCGTGGAGAGGACGGCCGACGAGCTGTTCGTCGAGACGCTCACCCATCGCCCGATGGACAGGCCCACCCTCGCCCGGCTGGTGACGGACACCACACGGGAGGCGTTTTTTGCCTATCTCGATCGGCTGAAGGCGCTGGGGTACGAATCGGTCTGGCAGAACCGGATCGATCAGAACGAGTGCTGTCAGCTGGCGGGCAGCGGCCGGCTGCTGTACGCCTGTTTCAACGGCGCGACCGGGCAGGCGCGCTTCATCGACGATCCGGTGAGCGAGCGCATCGATACCTTCGGCAGTCCTGCGCCCGAGCATCCCGTAAAGACGCAGATCTGCCAGTTTTCGCTGTATTACGATTACAACATGCACAAGCGCGGCCTGGGCATCGACTGCGGCATGCTCTACATCGTGCGCCTGCCCGACCGGTCGCTGTTTCTGGTGGACGGCGGCGAGATGGAGCAGGCCACCGAGGCGGCCATGCCCGAGCTGCTGCGCGTGATGCGCGAGATGGCCGGCGCCGGCCCCGGCGAGAAGATCCGCGTGGCCGCGTGGTTCTGCACTCATGGTCACGACGACCACATGGACGTGTTCACCAAATTCCTGCGGCTCTATCACGATCAGATGGAGCTGGAGCGCGTGATCTTCAACTTCGCTGCCTATCAGCGCTTCGTGCTGATGTCTCAGGTGTTTCCCATGCTGGAGCGCCTGACGGCTTACTATCCCAATGTGCGCTATCTGAAGGCCCACAGCGGCCAGAGCTTCTCACTGGCGGGCGTGCGCTTCGACGTGCTCTACACCCACGAGGATCTGCTCATGCTGCCCGGGACGGAGGACATTCGCGATTTCAACGAGACCTCCACGGTGCTCAAGCTGAGCTTCGAGGGCGTGTCCTTCCTGCTGACGGGGGACATTAACCATCGCGCCGTGGAGCGCCTGCTGGCCAACTATCGCCCGGAGACGCTCCATGCCGATCTCGTGCAGGCGGCGCACCATCTGCACAACGACCTGCCGGAGCTCTACACGGCGATCCGCCCCGGACTGGTCGTCGTGCCGCAGGATATTAAGGCCCTTCCCGCGCTTCAGCCCAAGTATCGCTCTCTGCTGCTGGGCGTGGACGCGGAGCATGTGCTCTTCGACGAGGGCAAAACGATGTTCTTTGAAGAAAGAAACGGAGCCATCGCCCTCACACACACCTGTCCGCAGGTGGGCGGCCTGTACGACGGCTCCGACGTCTGAGAAAATCCATTCATCACGGCGATGCGCAGCGCGCATAGCCGCTTTTTTGCGCGAAGATTGATAATTTTCGCCCTTTGTGCGCACAATAAGCGCGAGAAAAGAACGGGAGGAACGCGTATGCAACGAATGGAACGCATTGTGCTGGCGCTGCTGGCGGCGGCGGTCGTCGCGGTCTGCGCCTTTACGGCGGGCATGCTCTGGCGGGCGAAAACGCCGGCGGCGCACGTCTGCGACGGCGCGCGGCTGGTATGGAGAGCGGAGGTGGGGCGCGCATGACGCAGCATCATCGCATGCCCGCCGCCGGGCCGGAGCCGCTCTTCGCGCCGGCGGGCAACGAGATTCGCTTTCCCGTGGGCACGGGCTGCAAAAACACGCGTTCGCGAAAGGAGCCGAAGGCATGAATCCCAATTCCATGCGGCCCGAGGAGTACTCCGGGCTGGTTTCGAAGATGACGCCCAAGTCCCGCCATCTGCGCGGCTGTCTGCGGGCGTTCTGGGTGGGCGGCGCGATCTGCGTGCTGGGCCAGCTGCTGACTCAGCTGGCGGCGAAGATCGAGCTGGGCGAGGTGACCGCGCCCATGTTCACCTCGGCGGCGCTGATCTTTCTGGGCACCACGCTGACGGGGCTGGGCGTGTACGACCGCATCGGCAAGTACGCCGGCGCGGGCTCCATCGTGCCCATTACGGGCTTTGCCAACTCCGTGGCCGCGCCGGCGATGGAGTTTCGCCGGGAGGGTCTGGTGCTGGGGCTGGGCGCGAAGCTGTTCACGCTGGCCGGCCCGGTGCTGACCTACGGCATCAGCGCGTCCATCGTCGTGGGCGTGATCTACTGGATTCTGAGGGGGTGGCTGCTGTGAGCCGCAGGGGCGCGCAGACCTTCGTCTACGATCGGCCGCCGGCAGTGGCGGCCCATGCGTCCATCGTTGGCCCCAAGGAGGGGCAGGGGCCGCTGGCCGACTGGTTCGACGTGATTCTCCCGGACGATCTGCTGGGCCGGAAGAGCTGGGAGCAGGCCGAGAGCGAGATGGTGCGGCAGGCCGCCGTGCGCGCCATGAACGACGCGGGACTGTCTCAGGAGGCGGCGCAGGCCATGCTCGGCGGCGATCTGAACAACCAGATCATCTCGTCCAGCTTCGCCGCGCGCACGCTGGGCATTCCCTTCCTGGGCCTCTACGGCGCGTGCTCCACCTTCGCAGAATCGTTGTTGCTGGCCTCGGCGCTGCTCAGCGGAGGGTATCTGGACAACGCCCTGTGCGTGGCCTCCAGCCATTTCTGCACCGCCGAGCGCCAGTTTCGCTCGCCGGTGGAGCTGGGCAACCAGAAGCCGCCCCAGGCCAGCCGCACGGCCACGGCCTGCGGCTGCGCGGCGCTGACGGCCAACGCGTCCCCAAACCAGCTGCGCGTGCTCTCGGGCACGGTGGGGCGGGTGATCGACCTTCAGATCAAGGACGCGAATCACATGGGCGCGGCCATGGCTCCGGCAGTCTGCGCCTGCATCGAGGCGCATCTGAGCGATCTGGACCGCACGCCGAGGGATTACGACCTCATCGCCACGGGCGATCTGGGCTGGATCGGGCGCAACATCCTGATGGAGCTGTTTCATCACGACGGCGTGGACATGCCCGACGAGACGCTGGTGGACTGTGGCGCAAGCCTGTTCTCTCAGGAGCAGGACGCGCACGCTGGCGGAAGCGGCTGCGGCTGCGTGGCGGCGGTGAGCTGCGGATGGCTGATGAAGCGCATGGAGCGCGGCGAGCTGAAGCGGGTGCTCCTCGTGGGCTCGGGGGCCATGTTCAGCCCCACCAGCACCCAGCAGGGCGAGACCATTCCCGGCATCGCCTACGCCGTCTGTCTGGAAGGAGGAGAAAAGTGATTCACTGGCTGATTTATGTCAAGGCCTTCGCGGTGGGCGGGCTGATCTGCGTGGTCGGCCAGCTGCTGCTGCAATACACCAAGCTGACCAGCTCGAGAATATTGGTATTATTCGTGGTGTCCGGCGTGGTGCTGACGGGGCTGGGCGTGTACAAGCCGCTGGTGGACTTCGCCGGCGCGGGCGCGACGGTGCCGCTGACGGGCTTCGGCTATTCGCTGGCCATGGGCGCCATTGAGGCGGTGAACAAATACGGCCTCATCGGCGCGCTGGCCGGCGGCGTGACCCGAGCCGCCGCGGGCATCTCCGCGGCCATACTGTTCGGACTGCTCAACGCGCTGATCTTCAAGCCCCACGCAAAGCCATAAAGGAAAAAAGAGCCGCCGCACAAATCTGCGCGGCGGCTCAGGCTGTCAAAAAACCCACGGAGAGCTCGAGAGGGCCGAAGCCCTCTCAATTTTTAATCGAACCCGGCGGCTCTTTATGCCAGGCTGACCATGAGTTTTTACCGGAGCGGACGGGTTAGTCGCGGCGGGAATCCTTCTTCTTGCGCAGGAGCTTCTGCACCTTGTTGTAGGTCAGACCATGCATCACCAGATTCAGGCAGAGGAGCAGACCGATGAAGCCGCAAACGCCGATGAAGATCATGTAGATCTCCGCGTCGGAGGGAAGCGACTTCAGCGTATAGCGAATCTGGTCATGGCAGAGCCAGTTCGCCCCCAGCACTCCGCCCGCCAGAGAGAGCAGAAACAGAATCAATCCGAAAAGAATGCAGATCGTACCCACGTGCATTCCCCTTTCGTCACAAAATGTATGTTTATTATAATCGCTTTTTTCGCGGATGTCAAGCCTGTCGCATGACAAATGTTTCGTATATATTACAATTATTTCCAAATGCGTACAAGAGTTTGAAAGCTATTCCTGCGTGCTTTACTTGATAACGGAGAGGGTTTACAATAAAAGACAGCCCTAGAGGATTTTCTGTCACAATCTGTCGAAATGAAGGAGTGGATGGGATTGCGGAAGTCCAATCGTTCGCGCGGCCATCGCACAAATCGCAGGCTGAGCGATCTCATTACGCTGCTTCTTCTGGCGGTTCTGCCGCCGGTGGGCGTGGTACTGCTGTGGCGCAGAAACTGGCGCACGTCCACCAAGGCCGCGCTGACGGCTGCGGCTGCGGCGGTGCTGACGGCGGCGGTGCTGCTGATTCCTTCGGCGGACAGCCGGGTCAGCGGCGGCATAGAGCTGGTCGGCCGGGAGCGCGACGTGGAGGTTTACGGCCCCGCGCTGCCCACCGCCATGGTGACGGGCTACACCGCTTCCTCCACCGATTCGGTCTTTTCCGCTGCGCAGGAGGATGAGACGGAATACGTCTACGCCGCGAAGGAAGCCCAGTGCTACCATCGCTCCACCTGCAAGTTCGCCTATGCCAGCTCCCAGAAGCTGACCCCCTACGAGGCCTATTACCTCGGCTATAAGCCCTGCGGCCGCTGCAATCCGCCGGCCTACACGCCGGGCAGCTGAGAAAAATATATGCGCGAGTATGCGTGCAAAGAACGAGCCGCCGAAATTTTTCGGCGGCTTTCGTCCTGTTTTGGAGAGAAGTTGAGAAATTTCCGTCAAATCGGCGCGGCACAGTCGGTATCGATTGATTTTTCGCCGAAAAATTGATATACTGTTACAGCAAAGATGATTTGGGCCTTTTTCAAAGGGAGGAATATAATATGAAGCGAAGCGGCGAAGTCCGGATGCTGTCCAACACGGCGCTCAGCGGTTTCTGCGCGCAGATTGCGCTGATGCTGGACGCGGGGCTTTCGCTGAGCGACGGCCTTGCGGCGATGGCGGTCAACGACGACAGCCCCGACGCGGCGCTGTATCGCGTGTTGAGCGAGCGCGTGGCCGAGACGGGTCAGCTCTCCGAGGCGCTTAAGGAAAGCGGGCGCTTTCCCGCCGATCTTGCGGAAATCGTCCGCGCGGGCGAGGAGGCCGGCAATCTGGAGGAGATCATGCGCCGCCTGTCGCCCTATTACGAGCGCAGGGCCCGCGTGGCCGAGGCGACGGCTCACGCCGTGAGCTATCCCATAGTGCTGGGCGCGATGCTCTCGCTGGTGGTGCTGGTGGTGCTGTGGAAGGTGGTTCCCGTGTTCCGGCGGGTGATGAACGGCATGGGCGTGAGCGCGGATGACTCCGCCGGCCGGCTCATGGAGCGCGGCGTCGCGCTGGGCTGGATCGCGCTGGGCCTCATCGCGCTGGCGCTGGCCGCGGCGGCGCTCTGCCTGATGCTGATGCGCACCTCCCGACGCGGCCGCGTGCGCGCGGCGCTGCGGCGCTGGATCCGGCCGCTGGGCAGGATTCGGCGCGAGCTGGACGCGGCGCGGCTGGCGGAGATTCTCGGCCTGGCCGCGAGCGGCGGCTTCTCCATGGAGAGCGCGCTGGCGCTGACCGCCGTGGCCATGGACGACGAGGGCGGCGACGTGGGCCGCATCCGCGAGGCCGTGGGGCAGGGCGCGGAGCTGCCTGACGCGCTGAGCGCCTCGGGGCTGTACGCGCCGATGCACTGTCAGATGCTGCGCCTGAGCCTTCAGACCGGGCGCGAGGCCGAGGTGCTGGACAAGCTCTCCGAGATCTACCAGAAGCGGGCGGAGAGCGACATCGAGGGGCTGATTTCCGCCGTGGAGCCGGCGCTGGTGGCCGTGCTGACGGTGGTCGTGGGAGCGATACTGATCTCGGTCATGCTGCCCATGCTGGGCATTCTGCGAAGCCTCATGTAACCGAAGGGAGCGAGGAAGATGACGCGAAGGGAAATTGCCGCGCTGTGCCTGTTCGCGGTCATGCTGCTGCTGGGCGGCCTGAGCGTCAACACCGCCGAGCGCGCCGCGCGCACGCAGGAAACCGACCTGATCCGGGACGCGGTGCGCAGCGCCGCGCTGACCTGCTACGCCGTGGAGGGCGCGTATCCCTCGGATGTGGAATATCTGCGCGAGAATTACGGCCTGTCCTATGACGCGGAGCGCTACGCCGTGGATTACGACGCCTTCGCCTCCAACCTCATACCCGAGATTCGCGTCGTGGAGATCGGAGGGACGAATTCATGAGCGCCCGAAATTCCGTTCAGCGCTGCACCGCGCCGCTGAAGCTGCTGCTTTGCAGCATCCTCATCGCGACGACGCTATTGCTGGTCATCAGCGGCGCGCAGGCGTTTCGAGGCATGGAAAGCCGCGCCGCGACCCATGGCGCGCGCCGCATCGCCCGGGCCATGGTGCGCACGGCGCTCTGGGCGGACGACGCGGGCGGCGTTTCCGTGGAGGAGACGAGCGCCGGCGCGGCCATCCGCATCGACTACGACTATTCCGGCGAGCGCTTCGTCAAGCGGCTGTATCTGTACGATGGCGCGCTGCGGGAGCTGTACGCCGCCGCCGATCGTCCCTTCAACCCGGAGCAGGGCGAGGCACTGTGCGCGCTGGGGCGGTTTGAGCCGCGCATGGAGGTCGGCCGCATGGTCGTGGAAATGACCGACGCGCAGGGCGGGGACTGCTCGGTGTGCGTGTCGCTGCGCGCGGAGGTGGGAGCATGACGCAGAAGCGCGGAAACGCCCTGCTGGCGGAGCTGATGGTCGTGGCGCTGTTCTTCGCGCTGGCGGCCATGGTGCTGGCCCAGGTCTTTGCCGCGGCGGACGAACAGAGCCGCCGCGCCGAAGCGCTGGACGAGGCGCTGGCCGCCGGGCAGGAGCTGCAGGAGCAGCTCGCCGGTCGGGACGATCCGGCCGCCTTTCTGGCGGAGCGGGGCTATGCTCTCAGCGACGCATGGACGAAGGACTTCGGCGCGTTTTCGCTGCGCGTGGAGCTGACCGAGGAGCCCCACGCCTCGGGCGTGCTCCGCACCGGAAGTATTCTGGCCGAGTGCGGCGACGAGACGCTGCTGGAGCTGCCCTTCGCCGATTATCTTGCTCAGGAGGCGACGCCATGAACCGCCGCAGAATTTCCTTCGGCCCCGGCGCGGCCTCGCTGCTGCTGGTGGTCATCGTGCTGGTGCTGAGCCTTCTGAGCCTTCTGACGCTCACCTGCGCGCGCAACGATCTGGCGCTGAGCCGCCGAAGCGCGCAGACCGGCGAACAGACGGCCGAGCTGTTCGCCCGGGCCGAGCGCTCCCGGGCGCTGCTGGAGGACGCGCTGTCCGAATGCGCCGCGGAGACGGACGCGGACTATCTCGGCCTCGCCGCCGGCGCGTTGCCCGAGGGCATGGCTCTGGAGGGCCGCGAGGTCATTTGGACAGAGGAGAGCGACGGCCGGACGCTGTCCTGCCGGGTGGAGCTGGCCGAGAGCGGCGCGCTTCCGCGCACGATCTGGCGCGTCCATCGCCTGGAGGCGACCGTCGGCGCGGGCTGGACGGAAGAGACCTTTGAGGAGTGATTCCCATGGAGAAAATGCTGCGAATCTTTGAGGCTGCCATTGATCAGGGCGCGTCGGACATTTTCATCGTTCCCGGAACTCAGATCAAATTCGCCGTTCAGGGCCGCACGGTCAGCTTCGGCGACGCGCCGCTGCGCGCGGCGGACACCCTCGAGCTGATCCGCGAAATCTACGATCAGGGCGCGAGCAGCACCATCGACGCGGTGCTGCGCACCGGCGACGACGATTTCTCCGTCTCCGTGCCCAATCTGGGGCGCTTCCGCTGCAACATCTACAAGCAGCGCGGCTCGCTGGCGGCGGTCATCCGCTGCGTGCGCTTCTCGCTGCCGGATCCCCACGCGCTGCGCATTCCCGACGTGGTGATGAAACTGTCCGAGAAGCGCAACGGCGTGATTCTCGTCACCGGAGCCACGGGCTGCGGCAAGTCCACCACGCTGGCCTGCCTGGTGGACCGCATCAACAGCGAGCACGAGGGCCACATCGTCACGCTGGAGGATCCCATCGAATTCCTGCACAGCCACAAGAAGTCCATCGTCAGCCAGCGCGAGGTGGCTCACGACACGGAATCCTACACCGTAGGCCTGCGCGCGGCGCTGCGAGAATCGCCGCGGGTGATTCTGCTGGGCGAAATGCGCGATTACGAGACCATCCGCATCGCCATGACCGCCGCCGAGACGGGCCAGCTGCTGCTGTCCTCGCTGCACACCATCGGCGCGGTGAGCACCATCGACCGAATCATCGACGTGTTCCCGTCGGATCAGCAGCAGCAGGTGCGCCTGCAGTTCGCGCTGACGGTGCAGGCCATCGTCTCTCAGCAGCTGCTGCCCGCCGCCGACGGCACCATGGTGCCCGCCTTCGAGATCATGCTGGCCAATCCGGCCATTCGCACGCTGATCCGCGAGGGCAAGACCCATCAGCTGAACAACACCATCCTGAACGGCCAGAAGGACGGCATGACCACCATGGACGCGGACATTCTGCGCCTGTACAGGGAGGACGCGATCACCCGCGAAACCGCTCTGGCCTACGCCTTCGACCCTGAGCAGATGGTCCGGCGGCTGAGCATGTGAGAATTTCGCGACGAAAACGGGGAGTACTGCGCCTGCAGTACTCCCCGTTTTTTACCACTTTCCGACGATCTCCAGTGCGGATTTCTGAATCCAGCCTTCCGCATGCTCTTCCTGACTTCTATCATCGTCCAGATAGAAGCTGAACGGATAGTCGCTGACATACAGCCAATCGCCCTCTGCGCTTCCCAGAACATAGAGGTGGCTTCCCTTTTTCAGCGCTGCCGTCGGGATCGCGTCGTTCCGCGGGCCGCCGCGCAGCTCGGCGTTTTCCTCCGTGGTCTTTCCAATGTATCCGGTAACGGCGTAATCCCACTGCGTCGAGGGCGACACGGCGCATTCGGACAGCTCGGAATCCTTTATGCAGCCGCTGCGCATCGCATTGGCGGCGGAATCCCACCATTCGACGCGGGAATATCCTTCCGTTCCCCATGGATTGTCCGCCGACGAATTCTCGGAAGGAACGCCGCAGGCCTCGCCCATGACGATGATGCCCGGCGCACTGATTCTGCCAATTTCTTTCGCGCCCTCAGCCGGTTCCTCGTATACTGAAACCGTCCCCTCTTCCAGAAGAATCGCGTCCGAAATCTCTCCCTCAAAGGGGAATTTCTCTACCTCCTCCGAGCCGTCGTATTGAAAGTCGTCCGCGAGGTACTTCGACAGCGCATAGCCGTACTGCCCGTCGTAGCACACATACTCCATGCCGTCGCCGTTGCTTCCGAAGCTGGTTACATACGCGCCCAGCGGAATCTTCGCCAGTCTGTCCGATTTCACAGAGGGCGCTTCTCTCAGAGAGATGTAGGACTGACAGTTGACGACGCGCCTGACCGTGCCATTTTTCGTGTCCGCGCCCATCAGATAATTCGCCCGATAGTATTCGCTGTTCTTCAGATCGAGCAGGCTCATGAACGCCTCCGCGTCGTCGATCTCGAAGAGCACGCCCCGATAGAAGAACAGGTCGAAGGAATTGGCGGCCACGGCCAGCGACGCGCTGGTTCCGTCGGCGTATTCCAGCGTCAGGAAGAAGGGCGAGGGGCAGTTCACGCTGCCGACGGTGAAGTCCGCGCCCGCGAGCATCGCGTCCAGCGCGCGCAGCTTCTCCGCGTCCGTCAGCACCAGCTCGCCCGCGTCCCACGCCTGCTGCCGCTCCTCGCCGCCGTCGTCCACGCGCACGCTTCCCGCCTGCCACCGGCAGACGGCGCGCACGCTCTGCTTTTCGGTGAAATCCATGTCGCCGGGGCGATAGCCCAGCACGGCTTCGGCGCGATCCAGCAGCCGGTCGAAGCCCGGCCCGGCCAGATACAGTCTGTCCTCGGCGAGCACGCCCTTCTGACCGTCCGCGCTCAGTACCAGCTCCCAATAGCTGCCGCCCGGCTGACGGAGATATGCGCCGATGGGAATCATGGCGAATTTCTCCGAAGCCTCCGCGCGGGACAGCGATTGCTCGCCCAGCAGATCGTCGGGCTCGTCCACATTCAGGCAGAAGCCCGTGGGCTGATTCGTCGCGCCGGCCGTCCAGCTGTCCAGATTGTGCACCTCCACCACCAGCTGAGGCCGGGAGAGATCCTCCGCGTCGAAGCCCTTCTCCGCCCGCCATGCCAGCTGCGCGCGGCCCTCGGGGCTCATGGCGCGGAGCACCTCGCCGTTGGAATTCGCCATGGGAATCACCAGCGCGCGGCAGTCCTCGGTAAAGGAGACCCGGACGAGGTCGTCGACGGAGAATCGAAAGCGCTCCTCGCCGTTTTCGTCCAGCAGCGTCTCTTCGATTCCGTCGGGCGAAAACTCCGTCTCCACGCGCCATTTTGCGTCGGCGTTCACCCGGCGCACGCCGCAGATGTAGGAACCGTAAACCGCGTCCGACCGCCCGACAAAATCGTAGGCCTCGGACAGCGCCTCCACGCACGGCGCGGTCAGCTCCGCGTCCTCAAACGCCGCGCCCGGCAGCGCGCTCTCCAGCCATTGCGCGTATTCCCGGGCGGAATTCGCCTCCTCGGCCAGCGCTCCCGCCGCGATGAGCAGCAGCGCCAGCAGTCCGGCCAGCCATTTCTTCATGTTCTCTCCTCCTCCGAATGGAATTTTCTCCCATTAGACGAAGAAAGTATTAAGTAAGTTCACTCAATTTCGTAAAAAAATCGCCCGGTCTCTTTCGAAAGACCGGGCGATTCGCTCATCCCTCCTGCGCCGCCGACAGCAGGCGGGTCGGATAGCTGTCCGACATCCACAGCACGCTGGCCGGGTTCACCGAAGAGACCTTTCCGATTTTGTTCAGCAGCTTCTGGCCGGCCTCCGCGCCGAGAATTTTCGGCTGGAAGTCGTTGGTGCTGTCCGAGGAGGACACGCGGGCGGGAATCAGGTTGATGCCCGCGTCCTCCACAGCGCCGTCCGCGGATACGCGGAAGGTCTGCTGGAAGATCATGCAGTCCTTGTCCCGGGGATTGCGGTTGCCGCCGAAGCAGAAATTGCCGAGACTGTAGACGATGTACTTGCCGTTGTACAGCTCCACGCCGCCATAGACGTGGGAATGGGTGCCCAGCACCACGTCCGCGCCCGCATCCACGATGGCGCGCCCCAGACGCTTCTGGGCGGAGGTGGCCGTGTGGCTTCCCTCGTCGCCCCAGTGGATGGACACGATGAGCAGGTCGCAGTTCTCCCGCGCCGTGCGCACGGCGGTCTCGATCTGCTTCTGAGTGAAGTCCCATTCGGTGAAGCCCAGCGAGCCCACGCGAACGCCCTTCACGTCGGTGTAGTACATGCGCCCGAAACCGCTCACGCCGATATCGGCGCCCTCCAGCACGTCCGCCGTCTCCAGCAGGCCGTCCATGCCAAAGTCCAGCGCGTGGTTGTTGGCCACATTGCAGATCTCCACGCTGGAGCCGGAGAGAATGCTCACGTATTCCGGCAGGCCGCGGAAGTTGAACTTGCGGCCACGAATCTTCTCGCTGGTGGTCAGCGGGCCCTCGAGGTTGACGATGGTCAGATCGTCGCTCGCGAACAGCTCGCGCACATTGGCGAAGAAATAGTCCGGGCCGTACTTGTCATAATAGGAAGCGAAGGATTTGTACGCGCCGGTGGGAATGTCGCCGCCCAGCGTGCAGTCGCCCACAGCGGTGATGGTGATCTCCGCGTCGCCGGGGGTGAGCGTCGCCTCAGGGGCAAGCGTCTCCATCGGCGCAGCGCTCTCCTCGGGCGGCGTGACCGCGGAGAAGAAGTGCATGCCCTGCGGCTCGGCGGTGGGCTCGGGCTCCGCCGTGGGTTCAGCGGCGGGCTGCGCCGTCGGCTCGGCGGTGGCAGCCATGAATGGCAGCGTGTCCGCAGCGCTGGTGCGATTGTCCAGCGTGTCCGCGGCGCTGGCGCGATTGTCCAGCGTGCCCGCCGCCGGCGCAGCCAGAATCTGCATCTCGCCGTCGGCGACGTACCACTGCTGCGCCTCGGCCCTGTCCGGCGTGCTGCGGTTCAGCAGCGAAAGGCTGGCAAACGCGCCGACGCAGACCAGCAGGAACAGGCTCGTGAGCATCAGCTGGCGGCGCTGCCTGCGCCGTCTGCGCGCCTTCCGCGCCGCCGCGGCCTTTCGCTTTTTTGTCATATTTTCAGGCATAAAAACCTCCGAAACCTTTGCAATCTTCTATATTATAGCGTAAGATCGGAGAAAAATGAAAAAATAGCGGCATTTGTGCGCAAAGCGAAACAGAGCTGAAATATATTTCATCTTTTGGAAAATATTACCGCGACAAAATGTGGCGAAAAAGTGGCGAATCCTTTTCGCGTTTTCGGCGGACTTTGCAGAAAATATGCTTGACTATAGTCCGATGTCGGACTATAATCGTGTAATATGAGCCGAAAAGGAGGAACGACTATGGGCGAATTTCAGCTCAGCGCGCATCTGGCGCAGCTCAACGCCGTGCATCGGGAGATGGACGAGGTCTATCATCAGACGGCGAAGGCCCTGGGCTTCTCCGATGGCGCGTTCTGGATTCTCTACGCGGTGCGCGAGGCCGACGGGCAGCTGACCCAGCGCGAGCTGTGCGACCGCATGTTCATGCCCAAGCAGACCGTGAACAGCGCGCTGAAGAAGATGGAGCGCGAAGGCGTGCTGGAGCTGCGCCCGGCGGAGAACCGCCGGGGCAAGCGGGTGTTTCTGGGCGAAAAGGGGCGCGCGCTGGCCGAGCGCACGGTGGACGCTCTCTTCGCCGCCGAGACGCGGGCGCTGAACGCGCTGGGCCCGCGGCAGGAGGAGTATCTGCGCCTGGACCGGATGTATATGGAGGCGCTGCGCGAGGAGACCGCCCGAGCCAGCCTGCTGCCCGGCGAAAACGACGAAGGAGAAAACGCATGAAAATTCAGCTTTCCGACCATTTCACCATCCGCAAGCTGCTGCGGTTTGTGCTTCCGTCCATCGTGATGATGGCCTTCACGTCCATCTACGGCGTGGTGGACGGCCTGTTCGTGTCCAATTTCGTGGGCAAGACGTCCTTCGCCGCCATCAATCTGGCCATGCCCTTTCTGATGATTCTGGGCGGCTTCGGCTTCATGATCGGCACCGGCGGCAGCGCGCTGGTGGCCAAGACCATGGGCGCGGGCGACGACGAGACGGCCAACCGCTATTTCTCCATGCTCATCAAGCTGACGCTGGGGTCGGGTCTGGTGCTGTCGATTCTGGGCGTGGCGCTGATGGAGCCCATCTCCCGGCTGCTGGGCGCGACGGACGCGATGCTGGCCGACTGTGTGCGGTACGGACGCGTGGTGTTGGCCTTCAACGCGGCCTTCATGCTTCAGAATGTGTTTCAGGCCTTCCTCATCGCCGCGGAAAAGCCCAAGCTGGGCCTGTACGCCACCGTGGCGGCGGGCGTGACCAACATGGCGCTGGACGCGCTGTTTATCGCCGGCTTCGGCTGGGGCGTGGAGGGTGCGGCGCTGGCCACGGGTCTGAGCCAGTGCGTGGGCGGTGTGTTCCCGCTGATCTACTTCGCCCGGCCCAACACCAGCCGGCTTCGGCTGGTGCGGGCGAGGATCGAATGGAGAGCCATGGGGCAGGCCTGCTTCAACGGCGCGTCCGAGCTGATGAGCAACATCTCCGGCTCGCTGGTGAGCATGCTGTACAATTTCCAGCTGCTGCGCTTCGCCGGCGAAAACGGCGTGGCGGCCTACGGCGTGCTGATGTACGTTCAGTTCATCTTCATCGCCATCTATATCGGCTACGCCGTGGGCAGCGCGCCCATCGTCAGCTTCCATTTCGGCGCGGAAAACCACGCGGAGCTGAAGAGCATGCTGAAAAAGAGCGCGGCGCTGACGGCGGCGGCGGGTGCGATTCTGACTGTGGCGGCCTATCTGCTGGCCGAGCCGCTGGCGAAGGTGTTCGTGGGCTACGACGCGGAACTTCTGCAGATGACCGTCCACGCCTTCCGGCTGTTTTCGCTGACCTTCCTCATCTCGGGCTTCAACATCTTCATCTCGTCCTTCTTCACGGCGCTGAACAACGGCGCGATCTCGGCGGCGGTGTCCTTCCTGCGCACGCTGGTTTTCCAGATGCTGGCCGTGCTGATCCTGCCCAATCTATTCGGCGTGGACGGCGTCTGGTGGTCCATCGCCGCGGCGGAAATTCCCGCCTTCGCGGTGTCGCTGGCGTTCCTGTTCGGCAAGCGCGAGAAGTATCATTATATGTAGCCTCCGCTGCGGCGCGCTTAACTGTCCTGCACTTGACAGCGCGCCGCCGCAGATGCTATAATCTGCATATTCTTTCGATCTTTTCCGTATTTTATTTCCGAGGTGAGCCCCTTGAACGGATATGAGGTTTTGAAAATTCCGGTCACGGCCACGCGCGACGACATCCGCGCGGCGTATCGCGCGCTGGCGCGCCGCTGGCATCCCGACCGCTTTGCGCAGGGGCCGGAGCGCGACTGGGCGAACGAGAAGATGGCCGAGATCAACGCGGCCTATCGGGCGTGCCTGAACGGGCTGAAGCGCGCCGTTTCCGGCGAGGAGGCCGAGAGCGCGGCGCTCAGGCGCGTGCAGGAGCTCATCGACGACGGCAATTTTCTCTCCGCGCGCCGGATGCTCATGGACATCTCCACCCGCTGCGCGGAATGGAACTATCTGTTCGGCGCGGTGCTGATGCGGCTGTGCGAGACGAAGAAGGCGCTGATCTATCTGTCCGTGGCGGCGCATCAGAATCCCGGCTCGGCCAAGTATGCCCGGGCGCTGCGCGAGGCGCAGGCCGTGGGCGAAGGCCGCCGCTTTCCCTTTGCCCGGCACAAGGTTTAACGTCCGAGGGCTTTACAACGGCGGAAAAGCGGTATATAATAAGAATAATTCCGGCAAAAGCCGGTGGAAACATCAACGCGCGGATGGGGAGCGCCCTTTGTCCCGCGCCGCAAAGCGAGCCGGAGCATGGTGAGAGTCCGGACGGCGGCGGCAGAGGGGAATCACCCCGGAGCAGTGGCTCGAACGCCCCATGGGCCGGTAGACGCCGCCGGGTTTCGCCCGTTAAAGCGAGCACGAGCGGACGCGAAAGCGTCAATTTGGGTGGTACCGCGAAGTCTTCGTCCCAGAAGCTGGGAGGAAGGCTGTTTTTTTACGCACGGAACACGAAATGGAGGAAAGGTCATGTTTGAGAAGGTTTCTCCGGCTCTCGACGCGCAGGCGCGCGAACAGGAGGTCATTCGCTTCTGGAACGAAAACAACATCTTCAAAAAGTCCATCGACCATCGCGAGGGCAACGACGTATTCACGTTTTACGACGGCCCGCCGACGGCCAACGGCAAGCCCCACATCGGCCACATCGAAACCCGCGCCATCAAGGATCTGATTCCGCGCTATCAGACCATGAAGGGCAAGAAGGTGCTGCGCAAGGCCGGCTGGGACACCCACGGTCTGCCCGTGGAGCTGGAGGTGGAAAAGCTGCTGGGTCTGGACGGCAAGGATCAGATCGAGCAGTACGGCATCGAGCCCTTCATCAAGGAGTGCAAGAAGTCCGTCTGGAAATACAAGGGCGAATGGGAGCGCATGTCCGAGCGCGTGGGCTACTGGGCGGACATGGAGAACCCCTACATCACCTATGACAACAACTACATCGAGTCCGAATGGTGGTCGCTGAAGAAGATCGCCGAGAAGGGCCTGCTCTACAAGGGCCACAAGATCGTGCCCTACTGCCCGCGCTGCGGCACCGCGCTCTCCAGCCATGAGGTCTCTCAGGGCTACAAGGAGATCAAGGAGCGTTCCGCCGTCGTCCGCTTCAAGGTCGTCGGTCAGGACAACACCTACATCTACGCCTGGACAACCACGCCTTGGACGCTGCCCAGCAACGTGGCGCTGTGCGTCAATCCCCACGAGACCTACGCCAGATTCGACTGCGAGGGCCGCACCATCATCATGGGCGACGCGCTGATCGAGAAGGTTCTGGGCGAAAAGGAAATCACCAACAAGACCACCTTCCCCGGCAGCGAGCTGGTGGGCACGCGCTATGAGCCGCTGTTCGACTTCCAGCCCGAGGCGGTCAAGGGCGATCCCAACGCCGCCAACGCCTGGACGGTGGTGGCCGACGACTACGTCACCATGACCGACGGTACCGGCGTGGTGCATCAGGCACCCGCGTTCGGCGAGGACGACGCCCGCGTCGGCCGCGAGAACCACATTCCCTTCCTGCAGCTGGTCACGCCCAAGGGCGAGATGGCCGAGGGCACGCCGTGGGCGGGCGTCTTCGTCAAGAAGGCCGACCCGATGATTCTCAAGCAGCTGGAGGACGAGGGCAAGCTGGTGGACGCACCCTACTTCACCCATGACTATCCCTTCTGCTGGCGCTGCGACACGCCGCTGATCTACTACGCGCGCTCCACGTGGTTCATCCGCATGACGGTGATGCACGATCAGCTGATGGCCAACAACCGCACCGTCAACTGGCTCCCGGACAACATCAAGGAGGGCCGCTTCGGCAACTTCCTGGACAACGTCATCGACTGGGGCCTGTCCCGCGAGCGCTACTGGGGCACGCCGCTGCCGGTCTGGGTCTGCGAATGCGGCCACATGCACGTCATCGGCTCCCGCGCCGAGCTGCGCGAGCTGGGCGATAACGTGCCCGAGGACATCGAGCTGCACCGCCCCTACATCGACAAGGTGACGCTCACCTGCCCCAAGTGCGGCAAAAAGATGCGCCGCACGCCCGAGGTCATCGACTGCTGGTACGATTCCGGCTCCATGCCCTTCGCCCAGTGGCACTATCCCTTCGAAAACGCCGACGTATTCAACGAGAACTTCCCGGCGGACTTCATCTCCGAGGCCATTGATCAGACCCGCGGCTGGTTCTACACGCTGATGGCCATCTCCACGCTGATCTTCGACCGCGCGCCGTTTAAGAACTGCATCGTCATGGGCCACGTGCAGGACGCGGAAGGCAAGAAGATGAGCAAGCATCTGGGCAATGTGGTCGACCCATGGGAGGTGCTCAACAAGCAGGGCGCGGACGCGGTTCGCTGGTACTTCTATGCCAACGGCGCGCCGTGGCTGCCCACCCGCTTCTCCGCCGAGCTGGTCAGCGAGATGCAGTCCAAGTTCATGGGCACGCTGTGGAACACCTATGCGTTCTTCACCATGTACGCCGCCATCGACGACTACAAGCCCGCCGAGCTGAAGGCCGACGAAGAGGACTTCACGCTGATGGACAAGTGGGCGCTGTCGAAGCTGAATTCGCTGGTGAAGTACGTGGACGAGGGCCTGTCCGAGTATAAGATCACCGAGACCGCCCGCGCCATCCAGAGCTTCGTGGACGAGCTGTCCAACTGGTATGTCCGCCTGAGCAAGCAGCGCTTCTGGGGCAAGGAGTGGACCGGCGACAAGAAGGCCGCCTACGAGACGCTCTACACCGTGCTGGTGACGCTGAGCAAGATCTGCGCGCCGTACATTCCCTTCATGGCCGAGTCCATGTATCGCAACCTCGTGGTCGGCAACATCGAGGGCGCGCCGGAATCCGTGCATCTGTGCGACTTCCCGAGCTATGACGAGGCGAAGATCGACCGGACGCTGGAGGACGAGATGGAGGAGGTCGCCGACGCGGTTCAGCTGGGCCGCGCCTGTCGCAGCACCGCCAACATCAAGGTTCGTCAGGCGCTGGGCACGCTCTACGTCAAGGGCGCGCAGATGAGCGACGAGTTCGCGCAGCTCATCCGCGACGAGCTGAACGTGGAAGAGGTTCGCTTCATCTCCGACGCGCGCGCCTTCACCACCTATCAGATCAAGCCCCAGATGCGCACGCTGGGCCCGAAGTACGGAAAGCTCCTGGGCAAAATCGGCGCGCACCTGAAGGAGGTCGACGGCAGCGCTTACGTGGATGCCTTCGAGCGCGGCGAGACCGTGAAGTTCGATATCGACGGTGCCGAGGTGGAGCTGAGCAGGGACGACTGTCTGATCTCCCCCGCCCAGAAGCCCGGCTTCGTGGCCGAGAGCGACGGCGGCATGACCGTGGTCATCGACACCAACCTCACGCCCGAGCTGATCGAGAAGGGCTACGTCCGCGAGGTCATCTCCAAGCTGCAGACCATGCGCAAGGAGGCGGGCTTCGGCGTGGTGGACCGCATCAGCGTCTCCTATCAGACCACCGAGAAGCTGGCGGCCGTGCTGGCGAAGAACGCCGCGGCGGTCTCCGACAGCGTGCTGGCCACGTCCATGACCGAGGGCGCGCTGGAGGGCGGCTACGCCAAGGAATGGAACATCAACGGCGAAAAGGCCACGCTGACCGTTCGGAAGAACTGAGAATGAACCAAGCGGAAATATGAATCCATTGAGAGCCGCCGCGCAGATCGCGCGGCGGCTCTTTGCGTGGTGAGAATGCATGCAAAGCGATTTTGTCTTGACGAATCTGCTGTTTTATGTTAAACTAATTTACAAAAGCAGATGAACGGATGAGGAACATGCATAGAATCATCGGATTGGACATTGGCGGCACGAAATGCGCCGTGCTGACGGCGGATTCTGGCGCAGAAATAGAGCTTCTGAAGAAAATTCGATTCGACACCCACACGGAGCGGGGCTTTGAATACGCGCGCAGGCAGCTGTTTGACGCGGTGCGCGCGTCCATCGCCGCCTCGGATCGGCCGGTGGAGGCCATCGGCGTGAGCTGCGGCGGGCCGCTGAATTCGCGCACGGGCGTGATTCAGTCGCCGCCCAATCTGCCCGGCTGGGACGACGTTCCGCTGGTGCGCATGCTGGAGGAGGAATTCGGCGTGCCCGCCTTTCTGCAGAATGACGCCAACGCCTGCGCGCTGGTGGAATGGAGGATGGGCGCGGGGCGCGGCAGCGAGAACATGGTCTTTCTGACCATGGGCACCGGCATGGGCGCGGGAATCATCGCCGAGGGCCGGCTGCTGCGCGGCCGCTGCGACATGGCCGGCGAGGTGGGGCACGTGCGTCTGGCGGCCGACGGCCCGGTGGGCTACGGCAAAGCCGGCTCCTTCGAGGGCTTCTGCTCCGGCGGCGGCATCGCGCGGCTGGCCTGCCGCATGCGGCGGGGATGGGCGGAGCGCGGCGAGCATCCGGCGTGGAGCGAGACGGACGAGGAGATGAGCACACGCGCGCTGGCCGGCTATGCTAAGGATGGCGACGCATACGCGCGGCAGGTGTTCGAGGCCGCGGGCGAAAAGCTCGGCTGTGCGCTGGCGCTGCTGGCGGACGTGCTCAACCCGGAGACCATCGTCATCGGCAGTGTGTACGTCCGCTGCGAGGAGCTGCTGCGCGAGACCATGTGGCGCGCTCTTCGCCGCGAGGCGCTGGCGCAGACGGTAGAAGGTCTTCGGGTGCTGCCCGCACAGACCGGAGAACAGATCGGCGATCTGGCGGCGGTGATGGTCGCCGAATACGGTCTGGCGAAAAAGAGAGGACTTTGAAAACGCTATAAGAAAAGAAGAGCTGCAAAAGCGGACGCATACGCGAATGTATGCCGCCGCTTTTGCAGCTCTTCTTGATGAAGAAAGCGGAGATTTCTGCGGCCATAGGGGAGCGGAGGTTCCTCTTCGGCATTTCCGGAGGAAAAAATGGCTTCAGTCCGAGTTCCTTCCATCACCGCGGCAGAGGGCGAACTCGCGCAGAAACGGGAAGCGTCCCGGCTCTTTTGCCTCGTCCCAGCGCTTCCAGCCCCAGGCGATGAGCCAGATCAGGGCGATGCGCAGGAGGTAGGCGAAGGTCGAATAATGGACGGACTGCGGCGACAGACGGCCCCAGCGCCAGTCGCACAGGATTTCCAGCGCCTGCACCGAGCAGAGCGCCACGCCCAGGCGCTGAAGACGCTTTTCGGTGGGCGGGGAGAAGAGACACAGCGCACCGAGAACGCCGCTCAGCAGCTTTGCAAGGCCGCTCAGCACGCTGAGCGCCATGGCGATATAGAGCGGCATGGCGTTCTGCAGGCTCCAGCGCTGAAAATCGAACATGTCCATCTGGATCATGCTGCGCAGCGTGCTGACCAGCAGCACGCCAGCGGCAAGACAGAGATAGATCGTCAGGAGCGCGAGGTAAATTCCGCCAATTCCCAGCAGCAGGTGCAGACGCTTCTGGTTCATCGCTTTTCATCCTTTCACGTTTCGCGATTTCGGGCTCTGGACGGGCGATTTTTGTGTGGTAAGTATAAAATATCCGTCCGAAAACTGTGTTTTCGGACGGACTGTGGTCAGCACGTCTGAAAACGCAATCAGAATCCCGCTTGCAACCATGGAGAAACTCTCCAAAACCAAAAGGATTTTCGCCCTTCATGTCGAATTATACAGATATAGGAAGCGCACGTCAAGGAGGGGATTTTGTGGGCTTTGTTGTTGGGACAGACAGCCGCCAGATGACCATGGGCGTGTGGAACATCGAGGACGAGGTGGCGCGGGACAGCTCGGCGCGGTTCATCGAGGTGTTTGTGGACAGCCTGGATCTGGAGGAGATGGGGTT